>NZ_BAAGPS010000058.1:74720-99125 GCF_054783935.1 Streptomyces pseudoechinosporeus | reverse complement strand
GATCTACTTCGCGCACCAGCGTGAGGTCTTCCAGCGCAGCGGCATGTGGCTCACCGCCGGTGACTGGGGCGGCCCGAAGGACGGCGAGACCGTCGAGAAGCGCCTCGTCCGCTACCGCACCGTCGGCGACATGTCCTGCACAGGCGCCGTCGACTCCGACGCCACCACGCTGGACGCGGTGATCGCCGAGATCGCCGCCTCGCGCCTCACCGAACGAGGCGCCACGCGTGCCGACGACAAGCTGTCCGAGGCCGCGATGGAAGACCGCAAGCGCGAGGGGTACTTCTAACCATGACCAGCACCACCGAACCCACCGAGCCGCTGTCGGTCGAGCAGTTGTCGGGGACGACCCTGCTGCGGTTCGCCACCGCCGGGTCCGTCGACGACGGCAAGTCCACCCTCGTCGGACGGCTGCTGCACGACTCCAAGTCGGTCCTCACCGACCAGCTGGAGGCCGTCGCGCACGCCTCGCGCAGCCGCGGTCAGGACGCACCCGACCTCGCGCTGCTCACCGACGGGCTGCGGGCCGAGCGCGAGCAGGGCATCACCATCGACGTGGCGTACCGCTACTTCGCCACCGCCCGCCGCCGGTTCATCCTCGCCGACACCCCGGGCCATGTGCAGTACACCCGCAACATGGTCACCGGCGCCTCCACGGCCGAGCTGACGGTGATCCTGGTCGACGCCCGCAACGGCGTCGTCGAGCAGACCCGCCGGCACGCCGCGATCGCGGCCCTGCTGCGCGTCCCGCACGTGGTGCTGGCCGTCAACAAGATGGACCTCGTCGACTATCAGGAGTCGGTCTTCGCCGCGATCGCCGAGGAATTCACGGCGTACGCCTCCGAACTGGGCGTCCCCGAGATCACCGCGATCCCCATCTCCGCGCTCGCCGGGGACAACGTCGTGGACCCGTCCGCGAACATGGACTGGTACGGCGGCCCGACCTTCCTGGAGCACCTGGAAACGGTCCCGGTCACCCACGACCTGGCCACCTGCCACGCACGCCTGCCCGTGCAGTACGTGATCCGCCCGCAGACCGCCGAGCACCCGGACTACCGGGGATACGCGGGCCAGATCGCGGCCGGTGCGTTCCGCGTAGGCGAGGAGATCACGGTGCTGCCTTCGGGCCGTACGTCGAAGATCTCCGGGATCGATCTGCTGGGCGAGCCGGTGGACGTGGCCTGGACGACGCAATCGGTGACGGTCCTGCTGAAGGACGACATCGACATCTCGCGCGGCGATCTGATCGTGCCCAGCAAGGACGCGCCCGCGACCACGCAGGACATCGAGGCGACCGTGTGCCATGTCGCGGACGCGGCGCTGACCATCGGCCACCGTGTGCTGCTCAAGCACGGCACCCGCACGGTCAAGGCGATCGTCAAGGACATCCCCTCCCGGCTGACCCTCGACGACCTGTCCCTGCACCCGCACCCGGGACACCTGGTCGCCAACGACATCGGCCGCGTGAAGATCCGTACCGCCGAGCCGCTGCCGGTCGACGCGTACGCCGACTCCCGGCGCACCGGCTCGTTCATCCTGATCGACCCGGCGGACGGGACGACGCTGACGGCGGGCATGGTCGGCGAGTCCTTCGCCTCGCCAGAGCCGGTGAAGACCGAGGCCGACGACGACGGCTGGGACTTCTGACATGACCAGCGATGACATGACCAGCGGCGATGTCTTCTCGACCTTCGCGAAGGAGGGCGGCCGCGTGGGCAGCGGTGCGCTCGGCAGCGGGCAGGGCGGGGTGGCGCGATGTGTGTGATGGCGTACGCGCATTGCCGGCGCGCCCCGTACCGACGAAAACCCCCTGCCGATCCCCCGGCCACGACCTGAGAGCGTGACCGCCGGGCCGACGAGAGGAACCCCTCCCGTGCCTGCCATGAACTCCGCCCTCCGCCGCGGCCTCGCGGTGGTGGTGGCCGTGCCCCTGCTGGCGCTCGCCGCGCCGGCCTGCGGATACGGCTCCCAGGCCAAGGACAACGGCACGGCGAACGTCGCCGCCCAGGGCAAGAAGCTCTCCGCCGACACCGTCAGGATCGGCTACTTCCCGAACCTGACGCACGCCACGGCGCTCGTCGGTGACGAGAAGGGGCTGCTCCAGAAGGAGCTGGGGGGTACGCAGGCCACGTACTCGCAGTTCAACGCGGGTCCCGCGGAGATCGAGGCGCTCAACTCCGGCTCGATCGACATCGGCTGGATCGGCCCGTCGCCCGCGATCAACGGCTACTCGACGACCGAGGGCAAGGGACTGCGCATCATCGGCGGTTCGGCGTCCGGCGGTGTGAAACTCGTGGTGAACCCGGAGAAGATCAAGTCCCTGAAGGACGTCAAGGGCAAGAAGATCGCCACGCCGCAGCTCGGCAACACGCAGGACGTGGCGTTCCTCCACTGGATCGCGGAGCAGGGCTGGGAAGTCGACGCGCAGAGCGGCAAGGGCGATGTGTCCGTGGTCCGCACGGACAACAAGATCACCCCGGACGCCTACAAGTCCGGTTCCGTGGACGGTGCGTGGGTGCCGGAGCCGACCGCTTCCAAGCTGGTCGCGGAGGGCGGCAAGGTGCTGCTCGACGAGGCCGATCTGTGGCCCGACAAGAAGTTCGTGATCACGAACATCATCGTGTCGCAGACGTTCCTCAAGGAGCACCCGGACGTCGTCGAGGCCGTGCTGCGCGGCTCGGTGAAGACCAACGCCTGGATCAACTTCCACCCGGACGAGGCGAAGGCCGCCGCCAACGCCAAGCTCGAGGAGCTGACCGCCAAGCCGCTGCCGGCCGAGGTGCTCGATCCGGCCTGGAAGTCGATCCGGTTCACCGACGATCCGCTGGCCGCCACCCTCGACGCCGAGGCGCGGCACGCGGTCGACGCGGGTCTGCTCGAGAAGCCCGACCTCAAGGGCATCTACGACCTCGCACCACTGAACAAGGTCCTCAAGGCCGAGGGCGAGCCCGAGGTCGACGACGCCGGTCTCGGCGTCAAGTAAGCCCGAAATCCATCCCGTTGAGTTCCCAGGAGGTGACGACCATGGCAACCGCCCTCGCCAAGGCCGCCGACACCGGTACGTCGGTGGCGCACGCCGCGCGCATCGAGCATGTCTCGAAGTCCTTCGCCGGCCCGGCCGGACAACAGCTCGTCCTCGACGACATCACCCTCGATGTCGCGCCCGGCGAGTTCGTCACCCTCCTGGGAGCCTCCGGGTGCGGCAAGTCGACGCTGCTGAACCTGGTGGCGGGCCTGGACAAGCCGACCGTCGGCGGCATCACCACGGACGGCCGGCCGGCGCTGATGTTCCAGGAGCACGCCCTCTTCCCGTGGCTGACCGCGGGCAAGAACATCGAACTCGCCCTGAAACTGAGGGGCATCGCGAAGTCCGAGCGGCGCGACAAGGCCGAGGAGCTGCTGGAGCTGGTCCGGCTGAAAGGCGCGTACGGCAAGCGGGTGCACGAGCTGTCGGGCGGTATGCGGCAGCGGGTCGCGCTGGCTCGCGCGCTTGCGCAGGACAGCAAACTCCTGCTGATGGACGAGCCGTTCGCGGCACTCGACGCCATCACCCGGGACGTGCTGCACGACGAGCTGACCCGCATCTGGCGCGAGACGAACCTGTCGGTGCTGTTCGTGACGCACAACGTGCGCGAGGCGGTACGGCTCGCCGAGCGCGTGGTGCTGCTGTCCTCGCGCCCGGGCCGTATCGCACGGGAGTGGACGGTGGACATTCCGCAGCCGCGCCGTATCGAGGACGCCGACGTGGCGGAGCTGTCCGTCGAGATCACTGAACAACTGCGTGGGGAGATCCGCCGTCATGGCCAGCACTGAGGCGACGGACGCCAAACCCACCGGGGGCAAGGCCGCCGGGGACGGCAACGATCTCGCCGGGCTCGAAGCGGGCCTGGACGCCCTGGAGACGGTCCAGACGGGACGTACGCCCTTCCGGAAGACCCTCGTCGACAAGATCCTGCCGCCGGTCGTCGCCGTACTCCTGGTCCTGGTGGTCTGGCAGATCCTGGTGTGGGCGAAGGTCGTCGACAGCTACAAGCTGCCCGCGCCGTCCGAGGTCTGGAGCGAGGTCCGGGAGGCCTGGCTGGAGGGCACGCTCCACGAGTACATCTGGACGAGCGTCTCGCGCGGGCTGCTGGGCTTCCTGATGGCGCTGGCGATCGGTACGCCGCTGGGTCTGCTGGTGGCGCGCGTGAAGTTCGTCCGGGCGGCGATCGGCCCGATCCTGTCCGGCCTTCAGTCCCTGCCGTCGGTGGCCTGGGTGCCGCCGGCCGTGCTGTGGCTGGGCCTGAACGACCGGATGATGTTCGCGGTGATCCTGCTGGGCGCGGTGCCCTCCATCGCCAACGGTCTGGTGTCGGGCGTCGATCAGGTGCCGCCGCTGTTCCTGCGGGCAGGCCGTACGCTCGGGGCGACGGGCCTGCGCGGCACCTGGCACATCGTGATGCCCGCCGCGCTGCCCGGCTATCTGGCAGGTCTGAAGCAGGGCTGGGCGTTCTCGTGGCGCTCGCTGATGGCCGCGGAGATCATCGCGTCCTCGCCGGAACTGGGCATCGGTCTCGGCCAGTTGCTGGAGAACGGTCGTACGGCGAACAGCATGTCCATGGTCTTCTTCGCCATCCTTCTGATCCTGATCGTCGGTATCGCCATCGACCTGCTGATCTTCAGTCCGCTGGAGCGGTCGGTGCTGCGCAGCCGCGGTCTCCTCCCGAACCGCTGACCCGGGGAGTGTCACGTCCCATGCGCCGACCGGTCCTACTCGTCATCGCCCACGGCAGCCGCGACCCGCGCCATGCCGCGACGGTGCACGCCCTGGTACGCCGGGTGCGCGCCATGCGCCCGGGCCTGCGCGTGGAGACCGGCTTCCTGGACTTCAACATCCCCTCCGTCCCGGCGGTCTTGGAGTCGCTGGCGGCAGAGGGAGTACGGGACGTGGTGGCACTCCCCCTCCTCCTTACCCGGGCCTTCCACGCGAAGGCCGACATCCCGGCGGTGCTGCGGGAGGCACCGTCACGGCTACGGATCCGGCAGGCCGAGGTGCTCGGCCCGTCGCCGCTGCTGACGGCCGCGCTCGAACGGCGGCTGTACGGGGCCGGGTTGAGCCCGGCCGACAAGTCCTCGACCGGGGTCGTACTGGCCTCGGCGGGGTCCACCGACCCGGAGGCGATCGCAGTGATCGCAGAAATCGCGCGGGAGTGGCGGCACACCGGCTGGTGCGCCGTGCGACCTGCGTTCGCCTCCGCATCCCTCCCCCGCACGGAGGACGCGGTACGCGAGCTGCGGGCGCTGGGCTGCGCCCGCGTGGCCGTGGCACCGTACGTCCTCGCTCCCGGGTTCCTGCCGGACCGGATCGCGCGGGGCGCGGCCGGGGCGGACGTACTGGCGGATGTGCTGGGGCCGGCGCCGGAGGTGGCGCGGGTGCTGCTGGAGCGGTACGACGGGGCGCGGGTGCCGGCGCTGGCGGCAGTGGGGGCGTGAGCGGCCGCTGTCGCGGATCCTGCCGGTGCCGCCCCTTTCGGTGAAGCGCGGCGGCGGTCCGGCGTACCGCCGCGCATGCCCGCCGTCGCTGCGGGTACGACCCCTCCGTACGGGGGCGTCGCGGAAGCGGCTGAAGAGCGAGGGGTGTCGGAAGTGATTCGAAAGCTGCAGGCGGTCGCGCTGGACTGCGCCGATCCGGTTCGGCTCGCGGAGTTCTATGCGGAGCTGCTCGGCGGGCGGGTGGTCGCGGATCCGGAGGATTCCGACTGGGTCGAGGTGCACGGGTTCGAGGGGATACCGCTGGCCTGCCAGCGGGTGGACGGCTACCGACCGCCCGAATGGCCCGGCCAGGAGCGCCCGCAGCAGGTTCACCTGGACTTCGACGTGGACGATCTCGACGGAGAGGAGAAGCGGGCGCTCACCCTTGGCGCGACCGTGCTGGAGCGGACGGACCAGCTCCGCCCGGAGGCCAACTGGCGGATTTACGCGGACCCGGCCGGCCATCCGTTCTGCCTCTGCCTCCACTGAGTCCACCGGGCCCATCGCAGTCACTGAGGCGATCTTTTATTGGTTTGCCGCCGGCCGGCCCGGTCGGATAGGAAGCTTGCATGCTAATGGGCAGCAAGGTCGGGCTCAGGGCCCGGCACGAGGACGACATCCCGATCCTGCAGGCCGAGCTCTACGACGACGTCGTCAACGCCTCGCGGGCCCAAGGCCATCCGTGGCGGCCGATCACGCCGGGCTCGAAGGACGCGCAGTTCGTGGTGGACGACAAAGAGCAACGGCACGTCCAGTTCTCCGTGGTGGAGCTGGACGACGGCACGCTGGTCGGCAGCGCGTCGCTGTGGAACATCGACAACCACAACCGGTCCGCGCACATCGGCCTTGGGCTGCTGCCGTCCTCCCGCGGCAAGGGCTACGGCACCGACGTGGTCGCGGTGCTGTGCCACTACGGTTTCGTCGTGCGCGGCCTGCAGCGGCTGCAGATCGAGACGCTGGCGGACAACGCCGCGATGCTGCGCTCCGCCGAGCGCAACGGCTTCGTCCGCGAGGGCGTGCTGCGTTCCTCGGCCTGGGTGATGGGCGAGTTCCTGGACGAGGTGCTGCTCGGACTGCTCGTCCAGGACTGGAAGCCGGACTCGAAGGGCTAAGCGGTCTCGGGGAAGTGACACACGTCCGCGCGAACCCGCCGCGGCTTCAGAACGAATACCACCGCACCGTCGCGTCCCCCTCCCGCAGCGAAGCCACCCGCCGCTTGAACTCCTCCCGTGCCTTCGGGTTGCTCGGCGCGTGCTGGGCGACCCAGGCGCAGCTGGCCGTCTCGCGCGCCCCGCGCAGCACGCCGCAGCCGTCCCACTCGCGCACGTCCCAGCCGTATGCGTCCGTGAAGGAGTCGTACGCCTCGGTCGGCAGCCCATAGCGGTCACGGGACAGGGCCATGACCACCAGGTCGTGCTCGCGCAGGTCGGCGGAGAAGGTCTCCAGGTCGACCAGGACGGGGCCGTCCGGGCCGACGTGGACGTTGCGCGGGAGCGCGTCGCCGTGGATCGGGCCCGGCGGCAGCTGCGGGGTGAGCGCGGCGGCGGCCGTCGCGAAGCCGTCGCGGCGCTCGCGCAGATACGCGGCGTCCGCCGGGTCGATCGCGTCGCCCGCGAGCCGCAGCCAGCGCTCGACGCCGCCCAGCAGCTCGCGGCGCGGCAGGTCGAAGTCGGGGAAGGGCAGGGCGTGCACCCTCCGCAGCAGTTCGGCCAGATCGCGGGGTTCGGAGGGGCGTACGGGATCGGGCAACCGGTGCCACACCGTAACCGGATGACCGGTCACCAGCCGAGCCTCGGGCTCGGCGGCCCGCACCGCGGGGACGCCCGCCGACGCGAGCCAGAGCGCGACGGCCAGCTCCCGCCGCGCCCGGTCGAGGAGTTCGGCATCACGTCCCACCTTGACGACCAGGTCACCGGCGGCGAACACGGCGTTCTCGCCCAGCGCGAGCAGCTCCGCACCGCCCCGCCCGAGCCCCGCCTCGGCGAGCACGTCCCGCGCCCGTGCCTCGTCCATCACTCGTCCTCCCGTGGCCACCCAGTCCGGCATCAGACACGTACGCGCCGCGTGCCCGCGTACGACGTCGAGATCGCGCCATACGCCGCCCAGTGTCGCATTCGCCCAGGTGGGAGCCCTCAGCCGGATCCCGCCACCGCGGAGACCGGACGTCCGAAAACAGATTGCACGAGACGTCTCGTCTCGCGTATTGTCGCCGTCATGACCCCACCACGCCCCGCCCACATCGCCATGTTCTCCATCGCCGCCCACGGGCACGTGAACCCGAGCCTTGAGGTGATCCGGGAGCTCGTGGCCCGCGGCCACCGCGTGACGTACGCGATCCCGCCCGCCTTCGCCGAGAAGGTCGTCGAGACTGGTGCCGAGCCCAAGCTGTGGAACTCCACGCTGCCCACCGACGACGACCCGGACGCGTGGGGGACCGAGCTGATCGACCACGTCGAGCCGTTCCTCAGCGACGCCCTCCAGGCGGAGCCGCAGCTCGCGGCCGCGTACGAGGGGGACGAGCCGGACCTGGTGCTGTACGACATCACGGCCTACCCGGCCCGTACCCTGGCCCACCGCTGGGGCGTACCGATCGTGCAGTTCTCGCCGAACCTCGTGGCCTGGGAGGGGTACGAGGAGGAGGTCGGCAAGCCGATGTTCGAGCCGCTCAAGCAGACACCGCGCGGCAAGGCCTTCTACGAGACCTTCGCACGTTGGATCGCCGACAGCGGCATGGACCTCAGTGTCGAGGACTTCATGGGCCGCCCCGACCGCTGCCTCGTCCTCATCCCCGAGGCACTCCAGCCCAACGCCGACCGGGTCGACCGGAGCCGCTACACCTTCGTCGGCGCCTGCCAGGGCGACCGCTCGGGGCAGGGCGACTGGCAGCGCCCTGCCGACGCCGAGCGCGTACTGCTCGTATCCCTGGGATCGACTTTCACCAAGCAGCCCGCCTTCTACCGCGAGTGCGTCGAGGCCTTCGGCGACCTGCCGGGCTGGCACATGGTGCTCCAGATCGGCAAGCACGTCGATGCGGCTGAGCTCGGCGCGATCCCCGCCAATGTGGAAGTACGTGACTGGGTACCGCAGTTGGCGATCCTGAAGCAGGCCGACGCCTTCATCACGCACGCCGGCGCAGGCGGCAGCCAGGAGGGTCTGGCGACCGCTACGCCGATGGTCTGCGTACCCCAGGCCGTCGACCAGTTCGGCAACGCCGACATGCTCCAGGCACTCGGCGTCGCCCGTCACGTACCGATGGAGGAGGCGACCGCGCAGACCCTGCGCGAGGCCGTACTCACGCTGGCCGGGGACCCGGAGGTAGCGCGACGGCTCAAGGAGATCCAGGGCCAGATGGCGGCCGAGGGTGGCACGCAGCGGGCGGCGGACCTGATCGAGGCGGAGCTCACGGCGGTCAAGTAGGCGGTCAACTACGGGTCAGCTCTGCGAGCTTGACCACGGTGTTCCAGTTGCGGGTGGTGGCGGTCAGCCCCTTGATCACGCGGGGTTTCGCCAGGGCGTCCGCCAGCTTGGAGCGGCCGAGGCCATCGGGGGCGTACAGATAGAGGCAGCGCTCCCCGAGGCGGAACTCCTCGGGGAGGAAGGCCTGTTGGTCGATCGACGCGAACCGTTCAGGGGTGACCGGTACGGAGAAGTACGTGATGTGCAGCTGCTTGGGATGTAGTTCGGCGGCCGGGAACGGGCAGGCCTCCAGCACCGCCTGGAGGTAGGCGTGGTCGCGGACCAGGACGTCGACGGTGAAGCCGAAGCGCTTCTCGATGGCCGCGGTGATGTCCGCGGCCAGGGAGTCCTCATCGCCGCCGTCCGCGGCGAAGATCGCGTTGCCGCTCTGGAGGTAGGTGCTCACCCCGCCGAGACCGAGTCCCTCGAGCAGCGTGCGCAGTTCGGCCATCGGCACCTTCTTGCTGCCGCCCACGTTGATCCCGCGCAACAGCGCCGCATACGTCGTCATCCGCACACAATAGATCCGCACACGACGAAGCGGCCGCCGTGCCCCGTGGGGGCGGGCACGACGGCCGCGGTCGGTGACGTTACGCGCTTACTCGACGATTTTCAGGAGCTTGTTCGGCGTGCCCGGGGACGCGTTGGAGATCGTGTCCGCGGTCGCGCCGTCGGTGAGCGCCTGGGTGACCGTCGCCGGGTCGGCGTCGGGGTGGCCGGCCAGATAGACGGCGGCGGCGCCCGCGACGTGCGGGGTCGCCATGGACGTACCAGAGATGGTGTTGGTGGCGTCGTCGCCGGTGTTCCAGGCGGAGGTGATCTCCGAGCCGGGGGCGTAAAGGTCCACGGAGGAACCGAAGTTGGAGAAGTCCGACTGCTGGTCGTCCTCGGTGGAGGAGGCGACCGTGATGGCCTCGGGGACGCGGGCCGGTGAGCCCTGGCTCGCGTCGGTGGACTCGTTGCCCGCCGCGACGGCGAAGGTGACGCCGGACGCGATGGCCTTCTGTACGGCTGCGTCGAGGGCCTCGTCGACACCGCCGCCGAGGCTCATGTTGGCGACGGACGGGCCCTCGTGGTTGGCGGTGACCCAGTCGATGCCCGCGACGACCTGCTCGGTGGTGCCGGAACCCTGGTCGTCGAGTACCCGTACGCCGACGATCTTCGCCTTCTTGGCGACGCCGTGCGCCTCGCCCGCGATGGTGCCCGCGACATGCGTGCCGTGGCCGTTGCCGTCCTGCGCGGTGTTGTCGTTGTCGATCGCGTCGAAGCCGTCCGAGGCACGGCCGCCGAAGTCGCTGTGGCTGACGCGGACTCCGGTGTCGATGACATACGCGGTGACGCCTTCACCGGCACTGTCGGGGTAGTTGTAGGCGCCGTCGCCCGCGGTCGCGGTCTGGTCGATGCGGTCCAGGCCCCAGGAGGGCGGGTTGGCCTGGGTGGCGTCGATGTGGAACTTCTTGTTCTGGACCACCTTGGCGACGGACGGGTCGGCGGCCAGCCGCTTGGCCTCGGTCTGAGAAAGCCCGGACGCGGAGAAGCCGTTGACGGCCGAGGCGTACGTGCGCTTCAGGGAACCGCCGTACTCCTGGGCTAGGTCCTTCTTGGCGCCCTTGGTGGCCTTCTCGTCGAGCAGCACGATGTAGCTGCCGGAAACGGCGCCCTTGGCGTCGAGCCCGTAGACCCTGCCCTCGGCCGGGGTCGCGGCACCGGCGGTGGCGCCGACGACGAGGCTCACGCCCACCGCGGTGGCGGTGGCGGCTATGGTCGCGGTCAGCTTGATTCTGCGGGCACGCTGGGTTGTTGCCATGAAGAGGAATCTCCTCGTGGTGTCTGTGGGGGGATTTGTGGGGGGAAACTCGCCGCCGGGCACGGAAAGTTACCCGGCGGTTGGCTTGAAACCCTGGCTGATTGACGCGCACAGATCAACACCTACATACACCTGTGACACATTCAACAAGCGTTCGCAATAACAAAGGGGGTGAGGGGCGACAGATCGGACGCGGCGTCCGAGAGGCCGGACATCATCATCGCGGACCCCGAGAAGTCGATTTACGTGTAAGGGGCCACCTCCTCCCCAGTGCGGAGGTCACGGGGGCCAAGGGGAGGACTCGATCCTCCGTCACTTCACCGGGCAGCACGACGAGATGCACTTATCCGGCCCATACCTTCAAAGCCATGGGGACGGCAGGGGGCCGTCACCGCAGACAAGGGGGCAAGCCCGTCATGGGGAACGGAGATACACGGGTGCGGGGCATAGCCGCCCGGGCCGGCGGCTGGAGCGCCCGGCACCGCTGGGCGGCCGTCGGGATCTGGATGCTGTTCGTCGTCCTGACGATGGGGCTCGGCTCCGCGGCGGGCACCGTCGAGGTCAAGGACAGCGAACAGATCAGCGGCGAGACCAGCCAGGCCGCGACCATCGCCGAAGAGGCGGGCATCGACGAGCCGGCCGGGGAGACCGTGCTCGTCCAGGCCAAGGACTCAGGCATGAAGGCGACTGACGCGGACTTCCGCGCCGCCGTCACGGCCGTGATGCAGGCGGTCGAGAAGACCGGCGAGGTGACGGCGGTGACCTCGCCGTACGAGACGGACACCATCTCCGAGGACGGCCGCAGCGCGCTCGTGCAGTTCGACATGCGCGGCGAGGCGGACACCGCGGGCGAGCGCGTGGAGCCCGTACTCAACGCCGTCGCAGAGGTGCAGAAGGACCATGAGTCGCTGACGATCGAGCAGATCGGCAGCGCCAGCATGATGAAGACGTTCGACGACGCGTTCGGCGAGGACTTCCAGCAGGCGGAGTACTCCGCCGTGCCCGTGGCGCTCGGCATCCTGCTGGTCGCGTTCGGTGCGGTGGTGGCGGCGCTGGTGCCGGTGGCCCTCGCGATCACCGCGATCATCGCGACGATGGGTCTGATGGGCATCGTCAGCCATGTGATGCCGATGAGCGACACCGCCAGCTCCGTGATGCTGCTGGTGGGCCTCGCGGTCGGCGTCGACTACTGCCTGTTCTACCTGCGGCGCGAGCGTGAGGAGCGGGAGGCCGGACACGACCCGCAGACCGCGCTCCGTATCGCCGCGGCGACCAGTGGCCGCGCCATCATCGTCTCCGGCGTCACGGTGTGCGTGGCGATGGCGGGCATGCTGTTCACCGGGATCGCCGAGTTCGAGGGTATGGGCCTGGCCTCGCTGATGGTCGTGGCAGTCGCCATGGTCGGTTCGGTGACGGTGCTGCCCGCGCTGCTCTCGCTGCTCGGTGAGCGGGTGGAGAAGGGGCGGATCCCGTTCCTGCACCCGGACAAGCGGCGTAAGCGCAACGGTGGTTCGGCGGGCGCCGAGAGCCGGTTCTGGAAGAGCGTGCTGCGGGTGGTGCTGGCGAAGCCCGCGATCTCACTGATCGTGGCGGCCGGCGCCCTGCTGGCCATCGCGGCTCCCGCGCTCGGCATGAAGACCCAGAACCTCACCCTGGACCAGGAGTTCGGCGACTCGCTGCCCATCGTGGCGACGTACGACCGGGTCAACGAGGCCTTCCCCGGCGGTTCCGACCCGGCCGAGGTGGTCGTCAAGGCCGACGACATCAACTCGCCCGAGGTGAAGTCCGCGATCGCCGACTTCCGTACGCAGGCGGTGGAATCGGGTGCCTCACGCGGCCCGGTCGACGTCAAGGTGCACGACGCGCAGAACGTCGCCTTCGTGTACGTACCGCTGGTGGGCGGTTCGGACCTGGACAAGGCCGAGAAGAGTCTGGAAACCATCCGTGACGAGGTGCGCCCGGCGACGCTCGGCAAGGTCGACGGTCTCGAGGCGCCGGTCACCGGTCAGGTCGCGGGCTCGAAGGACTTCAACGACCAGCTCGCCGGCGCGGTGACTCCGGTCTTCGCCTTCGTCGTGGTCTTCGCCTTCCTGCTGATGCTGCTGTCGTTCCGCTCGCTGACGATCGCGATCACCTCGATCGTCCTCAACCTCCTTTCCGTGGGGGCGGCTTACGGCATCCTCGTCGGCGTCTTCCAGCACGGCTGGGGTGCCTCGCTGGTGGGCGCGGAGGGCGTGGGCGCCATCATCACCTGGCTGCCGCTGTTCCTCTTCGTGATCCTCTTCGGCCTGTCCATGGACTACCACGTGTTCGTGGTCTCGCGGATCCGTGAGGCACGGCTGCGGGGCCGTACGACGAAGGACGCCATCGAGCACGGTGTTGTCACCACGGCCGGTGTCGTCACCAGCGCCGCCGTCATCATGGTCGCCGTCTTCGCGATCTTCGGCACGCTGTCCATGCAGTCCATGAAGCAGATGGGCGTGGGCCTCGCGGCGGCGGTCCTCATCGACGCGACGATCATCCGCGGCGTCCTGCTCCCCGCGGCGATGGCCCTCCTCGGCGAACGCAACTGGTACTTCCCGAAGTGGCTCAACCGCCTCCCGGACCTCACGCACGACGAGTCCCCGCAGGGTGCGGTGTCCTCACCGCCTCCGCCGGCGGTGGAGGGGGAGAAGGTGGGGGTCTGACCTTCTCGCGGTAGTTCGGTACGTGGCCGGGGTGTGCGCATCCCGGCCACGTTGCTGTGTGCGGGGCCGCGTGCGGGTACGGGACCGCGTGTCGACACGGCCCGACGAGCTGATGCGCTGACATCCAGCTCGATGTTCAGCGGTCCTGGCGTCGGATCTCGTCGGCTGCCCGGTGCAGCTCCGCCAGAACCGTGCGGACGGCTTTCCGTGCCGTGCGCTCGGGGCGGTAGAGGGCGTCGATGTGGCGCCGGGCCCGTACGCCGGTGAGTGGCTTGAGGACCAGTGCGGGGTGCGGGCGTGTGGTCCAGCGGGGCATCAGGGCGAGACCTCCGCCTGCGGCGACTGCCTCGGCGACGACGGCGAACTCGTTGATGCGGTGGGCGAGATGAAGCCTTTGGCCCGCGGTGGTGGCGATGGCTTCGATGGTGGCCATGAGCGGGAAGCCGTCGTGCACGGTGATCCAGGGCTGGTCGGCCACATCGCGTGGAACGAGCCGCCGCTTCACGGCCAGCGGGTGATCGGCGGGCATGGCCACGTCGAGCGGTTCGCGCAGCAGCGTGGTCGCGGTCACCGTACGCGGCCACGGGGGTGCGTGCTCGAGGCGGTGGGCGAGTACGAGGTCGTACTGCCTGGTCAGCGGCGGGAAGTCGGTCTGCGGTACGTCCTCGTCGGCGAGGGCCAGCCGTGGCCCGCCGGGGGCGGCGAGGCCGCGCAGCAGGAGGGGAAAGAACGCCGAGCCCGCGCTGTGGAAGGCCGCCACCGACACCTCACCGTCCGGCCGGTCGACGAACTCGGCGACGGTGTGCCGCGCCCGCGCCAGGGCCGTCTCCACCTCGATCGCCGCGTCGGCCAGGGCCTGCCCGGCGTCGGTGAGCGCCAGCCGTCGCCCCTGTCGCTCGGTGAGCGGGACGGGCATCGCGCGTTGCAGCAGCCGCAGTTGCTGCGAGATCGCCGAAGGCGTCACCAGCAGCGCCTCGGCGACCGCCGTGACGCTGCCCAGTTCCCCGAGCTCCCGCAGGATCCTCAGCTGCCGTTCGTCCATTCCCTCAGTGTAGGGAAGCTAAAGGATTACTTAAGAAGGTGGCCCTGGGCTTCATGGATCGCGAGAGGCAAGGTAGGCGCGTGCCTGATGCCCGCCGTACCGATGCGGTACTTCTCCTTGTCGCGCTCGTCTGGGGCTCGAGCTATCTCTCCGCCCAGACAGCAGCCGCCGCGCTCCCGGTCCTGGTGGTGCTGTTCGCGCGGTACGCGCTGTCCGCGCTCGCCTGCCTCGGCTTGGTCGCCACCGCCCGTCGAGGATCCCGTGTGTGGACCCGTGAAGAGATCCGGGCCGGTGTGCCGCTGGGCGTCACACAAGCGGCCGTCCTGCTGATCGAGACATACGGCGTCGCCCACACGAGCGCCGCCAACGCGGGCTTGATCATCAGCCTGACCATCGTGCTCACCCCTCTTCTGGACCGCTCGGGTCACCGTGGCGGTCTGCCTCCGGTCTTCTTCGTCGCCGCCGGGGTGTGCGTGCTGGCTGTCGGGCTCCTCATGGCCGGCAATGGGTTTCACGCACTCCGCCTCGGTGATCTGCTGATGCTCGGCGCCGCGGTGGTGCGGGCGGCGCACGTGGTCCTCGTCGGACGGCTCACCGCGGGCCGGACGATACGTCCGCTGCAGCTGACGGCGGTTCAGACCCTGGTCGGGTCGGCCCTGTTCCTGGCGCCCGCCGCCCGCGACCTTCCGGACCTGGCGCACGTCGGCCTCGCGGCCTGGGCGCAGCTGCTCTATCTCGCCCTGTTCTGCAGCGTGTTCGCGTTCCTCGCGCAGACCTGGGCCGTGCAGCGCACCTCGGCCAGCCGGGCCAGCCTCCTGCTCGGCACGGAACCGATCTGGGCGGCCGCGGTCGGCATCGGTCTCGCAGGCGAGCACTTCACCGTGCTCACCGCCCTTGGCGCGGCCCTGATGGTCACCGGCACGTATTGGGGGCAGGCCGTGGAGCGCGCCCATCGCAGCACCGCGACGAACGCGCCGGAGCCGAAGGACACCGCCCCTTCAGGTGCGCGGGGCTGTGACATATGCGGCTCCGCCGCGATGGGGGGTCCCCCGCTCATGGAAGTCCCCCCGCTCGAGCGAAGTCACCGAAACCGAGCACCAGAACAAGCCATCCCTGGTGGCCCGCGTGACAGAAGTGATTGAAAGCCTGAACGCAGGTCCGGGCTGGGTTAGCCTCGTTCTCCCATTGGGGACGAACTGACGTACGCATGAAATCACTTCGGGGGGTACGTGTCAGAACAGCGGCCGACGCCACCGGACTCACCAACGAACGAGGCTGCCGCACTGCGGGAAACCGGTGCCGCACCCCTGCGGCCCGGCGACCCGGGCCGTGTCGGCCCCTATGTGCCGTTGGGGATGCTCGGCAGCGGTGGCATGGGACGGGTCTATCTGGCTCGTCCCGCGGACGACGGCCCCGGACTGGTCGCGGTGAAGGTGATCAGGCCGGAGTACGCGGAGGACGCCCAGTTCCGCCGCCGGTTCAAGCATGAGGCGTCGGTGCACGCTCGGGTCCGTACGCCGCGCACGCCGCGCTTATGCGGCACGGGCTTCGAGGACGAACTGCTGTGGATAGCCACCGAGTACGTCCCGGGACTCGATCTGGCCGATGCCATACGTGAGGACGGCGCCCTGGAGACGGCCACGGTCTGGCGTCTGGTGAAGGAACTGGGGCAGGCGCTTTCCGACCTCGCCGCCACGGGGATCGTGCATCGGGACCTGAAGCCGTCCAACGTTCTGCTGTCCGTCCGGGGTGCACATGTGATCGACTTCGGCCTTTCGAAGGCCGCGGACGCGAGCGCGATCACCGGCACGGGCAACCGGGTGGGAACACCGGCCTACATGTCGCCGGAGCACCTGCGGACGGGCCTGTGCGACACGGCGTCGGATGTCTTTTCGCTGGCCGGAACGCTGGTCTACGCGGCGACGGGGCGTGGTCCCTTCGGTGACGGCACGGGTGTGGATGTGATGCACCGGGTGGCGTTCGAGGAGCCGAATCCGGAGCTGATGGCCAAGGTCTCGGCGGCGGACGCGGCGCTCGGTTCGCTGTTGTCCTTCTGCCTGGCGAAGGAACCCGCGATGCGGCCCGCCCCACAGGACCTGATCGACGCGGCGGCCGGGGCGCACTCCGGGACGTCCGCCTGGCCCGAGCCGCTGCGCGGCAAGGTGCTGGCCCGGCAGCGGGCGTACGAGGCGCTGCACCGCCTCCCCGTCGAACAGGCGCCTCGTCCACGGTCCTCGGACGACCGGCCGGTGGCGGAGCCGCGGCCCCCTTCCGAGCCGGTGCCCCAGCCCACTCCGCCCGGTTCCGGACCACCGGTTCAGGCGGCAGCTCCTTCCGCCGTCACACCGTCGGGGCAGTCCCCGGGGCAGTCACCCCCGGCAGGGGCCCGTCCTTGGGCACGGAGGAAGCCGGTGCTGGCCGTCGCCGCGGGCATCACCCTCTGCGCGGTGGCCGCCGGGGTCTACATGCTCACTCGTCCGGACACCGACACAAGCGCTTCGGCTCCGGGAGCCGGTGCGCCGACCGCCGTCGGCACCGTGCCCGGCGATGCCGGCGTCTCGCCGGTGCCGGAAGTCTCGGACGGGACGTCCGCCCCGGGTGCGTCCGGCAATGGTGCCAACGGCGTCGGCGGCGTCGACGCCTCGCGTCCTGAGGTCTCCAGCACCGCCGACGACGTCCGGCGAAACGATCCCCCTGCTCCCGGCACCGGGACCAGCGCCCCCGCTGAAGCCACTCCGTCCCCGAGCAGCCCGTCTTCCGAGCCCGCAACCCCGCCATGGATCTCCGACTGCACGCACTATTCCGGCAACGGACGCACACGCCCGGGGGACAGCGGCAAACGCGTGCTGCAGGTGCAGTGCATGCTGACGAAGCGCGGATACAGCGTGGGGAGCTCCGGCGTGGACGGCGACTTCGGCCCCGGCACGGAGTCCGCGGTGCGAAGCTTCCAAAGCGGCAAGGGACTGGCCGCCGACGGCGTCGTGGGCCGCGAGACCTGGGTCGCGCTGCGCAGCACGGAGTGACGTCCCCGATCCCGTGCCCTGTCGCGCCGCCGTGGCGTCGTCGAGGACGTGGGCCCGCCGCTCAGCGGTACGCCGCAGCGGCGTCGACAGCCGAGACAGCCGACGCCGGGCATGACGGCCACGCCGGGGCTGCGGTGTCACCGCGTCCCGTTCGTGGCCTTGCGGTCGGCGCGCCCTCAGACCCGTTCGTCCGTCACGTCCGCCAGGTCCCGCAGCGGCCATATCCCGTCGACTACCGCCGTCGCGTCCCCCTTGCGGCGCAGGAAGCTCTGGAAGTCGGCCGCCCACTCGGCGTACCACTCGATCTGGCGGCGGTGCAGCTCCGCCGGGCCGAGGGCGGCGATCTTCGGGTGGCGGCCGGCTATGGCGCGGGCGAGGCGGGCCGCGGCCAGGGCGTCCGCCGAGGCGTCATGGGCGGAGTCGAGTGCGACTCCGTACTCCGCGCAGACCGCTTCGAGGTTGCGCTTGCCGCGGCGGTAGCGGTCCACGGAGCGGTCGATGGTGTACGGGTCGATGACCGGCGCCGGGGCCCGGCCGTCGAGCCGCTCGCGCAGTGACGGCAGGTCGTGGCGGCGCAGTTCGGCGGAGAGCAGGGTCAGGTCGAAGGCCGCGTTGTACGCCACGACCGGTACGCCCGTCCGCCAGTACGAGACGAGTACCGAGGCGATGGCGTCGGCCACTTCGTCGGCCGGGCGGCCCTCCGCGGCCGCCCGTTCGTTGCTGATGCCGTGCACCGCCACCGCGTCCGCCGGGATCTCGACTCCCGGATCGGCCAGCCACTCGCGGTGCCCTATCGGCTCTCCGCCCCTGACCTCGATCACCGCTCCCGTGACGATGCGCGCCTCGCGCGGATCCGTCCCGGTCGTCTCCAGGTCGAAGCCGATCAGCAGCTCGCCGTGCCAGCCCATGCCGGGCCCCCTTCTTCGTGGTGCGTTCCCCCAGTGAGCTCCACGATCCCATGCGCCACTGACAATCAGAGGACCGCGTTCCGCTTACCGCTTGCCTGTAACGGAAGCCTTCAGGACACAGGCCGCGAATCCGCCCAAGCCAGTTCGAACTCTTCGCGATACGTACCGAAAAGCCCCTCTTCGCCGGTGTCCTCCGCCTTGACCACGCGTCCACCACCGCGCAGTACGAGCACCGGCGCCTCCATCCCCCGCGTCCGGCGCAGATACGACTGGACGACCGCTATACCGTCCGAGCCGTCCCCGTCGACGAGATACGCGCTGAAGCGGGGCGTCTCGTCGTAGACCTGGATCTGGAAGGCGCCGGGATCGCGCAGCCGGGACCTCACACGCCGCATATGGAGGATGTTCATCTCGACGGAGCGGCTCAACTCGCCGCGCTTGATGCCGAGTTCGCGCTCCCGCCGCTTCACGGCGCTGGAGGCGGGGTTCAGGAACAGCAGCCGCACCCGGCAGCCGGACTCGGCAAGGCGTACCAGCCGCCGTCCGGAGAAGTTCTGCACCAGGAGGTTCAGGCCGATACCGATGGCGTCGAGGCGGCGGGCGCCGCCGAAGATGTCCTCGGCGGGGAACTGCCGCATCAGCCGCACCCGGTCGGGGTGTACGGCCACCACGTCCGCGTAGCGGTCGCCGACGAGGTTCTCGACGGCGTCGACGGGCAGCCGCCGCGCGGACGGCACATCGCTGCCCGCCCCGAGTATCTCCAGGAGTTTCGCCGAGGCACGCTCGGCCTGGGCCAGGACGGCCTCGGACAGGGCGCGGTTGCGGGATACGACGTTCCGGGTGACTTCCAGTTCGTCCAGGGCGAGTTCGACGTCCCGGCGCTCGTCGAAGTACGGCTCGAAGCACGGCCAGTGCTGCACCATCAGCTCGCGCAGCTGCGGCAGCGTGAGGAAGCTGAGGACGTTGTCGTCGGCGGGGTCGAGCAGATAGCCCTTGCGGCGGCTGACCTCGCGTACCGCGACCGCGCGCTGCACCCACTCCTGGCCGGCGGGTCCGGCGGCGGCGACCACCCAGTCGTCCTCGCCGTGCACGGGTTCGTAGATGGGGCGCAGAACAGCGGCCACGACCGCGCGCAGCCGCTGTTCGACCAGGTTCAGCCAGATGTAGGCGCGCCCGGCCCGCTGGGCGCGCGTACGCACCTCGCCCCAGGCGTCGGCGCCCCAGTCCAGCTCCGCACCGATCTCCATCGGTCGCGCCAGAGACACCGCCCCGGGTGGGACGTCCGTGGAGTTCCCCTCGTGACCGTTGTCACCAGAAGGCAACTCCCGCCCTCCCGAGCCCACCCGCGCACCGCCTTCCGCTCCCCCGAGCACTCCCCCAGCCAACGATCAAGGAAGGGTACTCCGTGGGCGGTCGGCGGTGCAGCCGGATGGACAGGTCGTTTCTCAACCTCCTTCTTCCACTTGCCCGTTCTGATCGGCAAGGGCGGGCGGAGTGAGCGGATTCATAGCGGTGACGTCACGCGGGGTGAGGGAGAAGCCCTGCCAGTGGACCGGCATCGGCTGCTGGTCCTCGTCCCGGGCGACATGGTGGAAGCCGATGTTCACCCAGGCCACCGGGTGGGTGAGGTTCTGTCCGTTGACCCACTTGTCGACGGACTTGCCCGCTCCGGCACCGCAGTTGCGCAGGTTGTGGCTGGCGAACTGCTCGCACTTCTTGTACTGGGTGAAGTAGACGTCGTGCTTGGTGTAGCCGCGGCCCGGGTACTTGGACGTGGCGCCGGGGACGATCTCGTACGAACGGGCGTGGTCGTCCTTGTTCTTGCCGGTCGTGCTGACGACCCGCCACCAGCGCATGTTCTTGGCGTCGCCTGCGAGTTCCTTGGTGATCGGCGTGCGGGTGGTCTTGTTGCGCGGGGCCTCGCCGCCCTGTGCGGGCGGGCTGACCACGGAGTCGTACTGCTCGACCTTGTTCTTGGAGTTGCCGTCGAGGCCGAAGTTGAGCCGCCAGAAGACGTTGTGGCTGTGGCTGGTGGCGTACGACTTGGCGCCCTTGCCGATCGGCCAGCCGCGGCCGTCACCGGCGTCGTAGTCGCCGGGTGAGAGGCTGCCGGTGGCGCCGACGTTCATGTTGATCTGGCCGTCGTCCTGGAAGCGCCACTCGGTGATGTACTCGTACCAGCCGACCTGGTTGACGGTGTAGACGAGCAGGTCCTTGCCCTGCTGCTGATAGACCTTGTTCGCGGTGTCGCCCTGCATCCGGTAGGCGTGGCCGCGGGAGCGGGTCGTGGTGCACAGGCCCTTGACGTTCGGGTGCTCCGGGTCCCAGGCGTCCGGGACCTTGACGGTCTTGATGGTGCCGCCGGGGCACTCACCGGGGGCCATGTTCATCAGGCCCTGCCCGAAGCCGGCGCCCGTGAGGTCGTCGTACTCGACCGAGCCGTCGTCGTAGGGGACGTGGATCTGGGCGAGCTTCGCGCTGGTCAGGACGCGTATCGGACGGGTCTCGCCCTTGGGCTGGTACGAGATGTTCTCCAGGACGAGCCCGGCTTCGCTCTCGTAGTGCCAGCACATCGTCCACTTGGTGCCGCCGGCGAGTTTCTGCTCGATCTTGTACGCCGCGCTGCAGTCGGCGGCCGCCGCGGGGGCGGCCTTCGGCTTGGCCGCGGGTTCGGCGACGGCCGGTCCCGCGGCCGAGGTCGCGCCGACGGTCAGGGCGGCCACCGACAGGCCCACCATCGTCCGGCTGCGGGCACGGCTGATTCTGTTCACGCGCATGGAGAGATGACTTCCTTACAGAAGAGCGTGAGTTGGAAAAGCGAACTGATACGGCTCGGCTCAGCCGACCTTGGCGACCTTGCGGGCGCTGAGGTCGATCACCAGGTCACGGGTGTCGATCCAGGGCCCGTTCTTGGCCTTCACGAACAGACGCAGGCAGCGGTGCTCGCCGCAGTCGGCGAGGGCGGCGGGCGTACCCGAGTTCGCCCGGTAGACCATGCTGTTGAGCAGCAGTTGGTCGGGCGTGGTCAGTCCGTTGCCGGTGGCGTCCTTGTAGTCCGCCTTCAGGCCGTCGCCGAGCGGGTCGGCGATCAGGAGTTCCGCGGCCTCGACGGTCTCGTCACGGCTGAGCGGCGGCTGGACACCCTGCTGGGTGTCCGTCGCCTCGACCTTGCCGGTGTCGAGGTTGACGGTCTTCGTGACGAGCGAGTCATCCTTGTAGTCGTAGAACGAGACCTCGGCGCGCCGCGGCGCGTCCGCGTCGTCCAGTTCGCTCGTCTCGGGATCGGCGAGGTCGACGGTGATCGGCTGCGGGCCCCCGTCCCCCTCCACATTCTCGCTGGAGCGCTGCAGCTGCCGGTCCAGGGCGAGCTGCTCGACACGTTTCGTCTCGTCCTCGGTGAGCGGGTCGCGTCCCTCACCCGTGTCGCCCTCCGCCGGGGCCTGCTCGACGAGCCCCGGCTGCACGGCGGCCTGGCCCTGCTCCTGGCTCCCCTGGCCCGCCTGCTGGGCGCCCTGGCCGGCCCCCGCCCCGCTGCCGGAGTCGTCGGCTCCCGCCGAGCCCGGCAGCGTGACGGCGACCATCACGGCGGTCGTGGCGACCGCGATGCCCGCCCCCGCGACCACCTTGCCCAGATGGCGGTGCACTATGTTGCGCACATTTCCCCCTACTCCCCTGTATCCCTAGGAGTCTTTTGAGCCCCACTGGTCGGCATACGTATCGCGTATGCACTGGTCGACCGGTAAGAGGGACGTAAGTCATAGGTGGTTCCATCACTTTCGGGGAGACTCGGGCCGGAGTCGCCCCAAGCGACGTCGCACAACTGGAAGAGTCGTATCCATGCAGGTCTGGCCTGGACAGGCGTACCCACTCGGTGCCACATATGACGGCGCCGGCACCAACTTCGCGGTCTTCTCGGAGGCCGCCGACCGAATCGAGCTGTGTCTGCTCCATGACGACGGTTCGGAGACAGCGATAGAGCTGCGGGAGTCGGACGCGTTCGTGCGGCACGCGTACTTGCCCGGCATCATGCCGGGGCAGCGGTACGGCTTTCGTGTGCACGGTCCGTACGCACCCGAGCGCGGACAGCGCTGCAATTCCGCGAAGCTGCTGCTCGATCCGTACGCGCGTGCCATCAGCGGCAGCATCGACTGGGGCGAGGAGGTGTACGGCTATCACTTCGGTTCGCCGAACAAGCGCAATGATCTCGACTCGGCTCCCCACACGATGTCCTCGGTGGTGGTCAACCCGTACTTCGACTGGGGCGACGACCGGCTCCCGCGCACCGAGTACCACGAAACGGTGCTCTACGAGGCCCATGTGAAGGGCCTGACCATGCGCCATCCGGCGCTGCCGGACGAGCTGCGCGGCACCTACGCGGCGCTGGCGCATCCCGCGATCATCGAGCACCTCACGGAGCTGGGGGTCACGGCGCTGGAGCTGATGCCGGTCCACCAGTTCGTGAACGACCACCGTCTGGTCGACATGGGCCTGAACAACTACTGGGGCTACAACACGATCGGTTTCTTCGCCCCCCATAACGCGTACGCCTCCTGGGGCGACCGCGGGCAGCAGGTCCTGGAGTTCAAGTCGGCCGTACGCGCGCTGCACGAAGCGGGCATCGAGGTCATTCTGGACGTCGTCTACAACCACACGGCGGAGGGCAACCACCTGGGGCCGACACTGTCCTTCAGGGGCCTCGACAACGCCTCGTACTACCGGCTGACAGACGATCCCCGCTACTACATGGACACCACGGGCACCGGCAACTCCCTGCTGATGCGCTCCCCGCACGTGCTCCAGCTGATCATGGACTCGCTGCGCTACTGGGTCACCGAGATGCACGTCGACGGTTTCCGCTTCGACCTCGCGGCGACGCTCGCCCGGCAGTTCCACGAGGTGGACCGGCTGTCGTCGTTCTTCGACCTGGTGCAGCAGGACCCGGTGGTCTCCCAGGTGAAGCTGATCGCCGAGCCCTGGGACGTCGGCGAGGGCGGCTACCAGGTGGGCAATTTCCCGCCGCTGTGGACCGAGTGGAACGGCAAGTACCGCGACACCGTAAGGGACCTGTGGCGGGGCGAGCCGCGCACGCTCGCGGAGTTCGCGTCCCGGCTGACGGGATCCTCGGACCTCTACCAGGACGACGGCCGACGGCCGCTCGCCTCGATCAACTTCGTGACCTGCCACGACGGGTTCACGCTGCACGACATGGTGTCGTACAACGAGAAGCACAACGCGGCCAACGGCGAGGACAACCGCGACGGCGAGAGCCACAACCGGTCCTGGAACTGCGGGGCCGAGGGCGAGACCGACGATCCGGCGATCCTGGAGCTGCGGGCCCGGCAGATGCGGAACTTCATCGCGACGCTGATGCTCTCCCAGGGCGTGCCGATGCTCAGCCACGGCGACGAGTTCGCGCGCACGCAGGGCGGCAACAACAATGCGTACTGCCAGGACAACGAGCTGGCCTGGGTGCCGTGGCCCGAGGATCCCGAGGACGGCGGCGAGCTGCTCGCGTTCACGCGCGCGATGGTGTGGCTGCGCCGTGAGCACCCCGTCTTCCGGCGGCGCCGGTTCTTCCACGGGCGGCCCGTGCAGGGCACCCACGACGAGCTGTCGGACATCGCCTGGTTCACCCCATCCGGCGAGGAGATGACCCAGCGTGACTGGAACTCCACGCAGGCGCGGGCGCTGTCCGTCTTCCTCAACGGCAACGCGATCTCCGAACCGGGGCCGCGCGGGGAGCGGATCGCCGACGACTCGTTCCTGCTGATGTTCAACGCCTCGCCGAAGACCATGGAGTTCGTGGTGCCGGTCGATCACGGGAAGCAGTGGCAGGTGGTCGTGGACACGGCGCGGGCCGAGGCGGTGCCGCCGGGAACGGGGGCGAAGGTGCAGGCGGGGGATCGCCTGACGCTCGTTGACCGGAGCGTGATGGTGTTGCAACGGCCGGCGTGATGTCGCAGCCCCGCGC
>NZ_BAAGPS010000058.1:0-74701 GCF_054783935.1 Streptomyces pseudoechinosporeus | reverse complement strand
TGTCAATTTGCGGCTCCGCCGCGATGGGGGTCCCCCCCGCGCATGGGGGTCCCCCCGCTCGAGCGAAGCCGAGAGTGGGGGAGGAGCCGAGAGTGGGGGAGCGACCAGCCACAGACGGCCCGCAGCGTCAAAACTGCCCCTCCCAGCGGAGCGCAAGCGTGTCTATGACACGAAAGGCTCGCTTGCGGGTACGTACGTTGCCATGACACCTGAGCGTCCCGAACCGGTGCTGCCCGCCGCTCCGACCGCCACGTACCGGCTTCAGCTGCAACCGGAGTTCCCGTTCGGGGCCGCCGCGGCGGCCGTGCCGTATCTGGCCTCGCTCGGCGTCTCGCATCTGCATCTGTCGCCGGTGCTGGAGGCCGTGCCGGGGTCACCGCACGGCTATGACGTGGTGGACCACGCGCGCGTGCGGGACGAGCTGGGCGGCGAGGAGGGCCTGCGGTCCCTCTCGCGCACCGCCCGGGAGCACGGCCTGGGACTCGTGGTGGACATCGTGCCGAACCACATGGCGATGGTCCCGCGGCACAACCGCGCCCTGTGGGAGGTACTGCGCGAGGGCCCGGACTCTCCGTACGCGCGCTGGTTCGACATCGACTGGGAGGCGCAGGACGGCCGGGTGCTGCTGCCGGTGCTCGGCGGGCGGCTCGGTACGGAACTCGGCCACCTGGAGGTCGACGGCGAGGTGCTGCGCTATCACGAACACGCGTTCCCCTTGCGCGCCGGGACCGAGGACCTGCCGCTGCCCCAGCTGCTGGAGGCCCAGTGGTACCGCCTGGGGTGGTGGCGGCTGGCCCGTACGGAGCTCAACTACCGCCGTTTCTTCAGCATTTCGGAGCTCATCGGGGTACGCGTCGAGGACCCGGAGGTGTTCGCGGCCACCCACGCGAAGATCCTGGAGCTGCTCGACGAGGGCGTGGTCGACGGGCTGCGGATCGACCACCCGGACGGCCTCGCGGACCCGGACGCGTACCTCCAGCGGCTCCACGAGGCGACGGGCGGGCGCTGGACGGTGGTCGAGAAGATCCTCGCGGAGGGCGAACCGCTGCCCGCCGCGTGGCCGGTCGCGGGCACCACCGGCTATGACGCGCTGCGGCACATCGACGGCCTCTTCACGGACCCGGCGGGCGCGGGCGAACTCCTCGGTCAGTACCGGCGGTTCGCGGCGCCCCAGGCCGACCGTGGCGGCGTCTGGGAGGCGACGGTGCGGCGGGCCGCGTACAAGGTGGTCCATCACGAGCTGGCCACCGAGATCGACCGCCTCACCCGCGAGGCCGACCACCTGTGCCGTACGTCCCCGGACCCCGCGCTGCGCGACCACGCCCCCTGGGCCCTGCGCACCGCGCTGCGTGAACTCCTCGTACGCCTCCAGGTCTACCGGCCGTACGCCTCCGGGGACGCCGCAGCGGTCGTCACCGAGGAGGCCGCACACGAGGCGCGGGGGGCCTTCACGGTGCCCGAGGAGGCCCATGCGGTGGACGTCGTACGGGACCTGGTGCTCGGCCGGACCGGGGAGGGGCCCGAGCGCGAGGGGTTCCGGGCGCGGTTCGCGCAGACCGCGTCGGCGCTGCGGGCCAAGTCCGTGGAGGACACGGCGTTCTACCGGTACGTGCCCGTCCTCTCGGCGAACGAGGTGGGCGGCGAGCCGGAGTTCCCCGCCGTGCCCCCGGAGGACTTCCACGCGTACTGCGCGCGCGTGCAGCGCGACTGGCCCGCCACCGGCACCGTGCTGTCCACCCACGACACCAAGCGCAGCGCCGATGTGCGGGCGGCGATCTCCGTGCTCACCCAGTGCCCCCTGCGCTGGGCCGACCTGCTGGCCGAGGTGACCGGGCAGACGGCGGTCGACGGGGTGGGCGCGCCGGATCCCCAGGTGGCGTGGGCCGCGTGGCAGACGGCGGTCGGTCTCGGGCCCGCGGCCGAGGACCGGCTCCAGGGCGCCTTGTTGAAGCACGTCCGGGAGGCCGGCCTGTTCACCTCGTGGACGGAGCAGGATCCCGCGTACGAGGCCTCTGTCGCCGCCTTCCTGAGGGCGGGGCCGTGCGGGGCGCCCGGACGGCGTGCCGCCGAGTTCAGGGCCTCCTTCGAGCCCCATGTGCGGACGAACGTCCTCGGCGCCGCCCTCGTCCAGCTGACGATGCCGGGCGTGCCGGACGTCTACCAGGGCACGGAGGTCGAGTACCGGGCACTCGTGGACCCGGACAACCGGCGCTCGGCCCACTTCCCGCCGAAGGACACCGGCGACCTGTCCGCCGAGAAGGCCGCGCTCACCGCGACCGCCCTGCGACTACGCAGAGGGCGCCCCACCGTCTTCGGCGAGTCGGCGACGTACACCCCGCTGGACGCGGAGGGCCCGGCCGCTACGCACTGCGTGGCCTTCGTACGCTCCGGAGAGGTGATCACCGCCGTCACACGGCTGTCGCTGCGCCTGGAGGAGACGGGCGGCTGGCGCGACACGCTGCTGCCACTGCCCGCCGGGCGGTGGGCCGATCTACTCACTCCAGGACGGGAGTTCACGGGGCACGCGCGCGCGGAGGTGCTTTTCGAGCGGTTGCCGGTGGTGCTCCTGGAGCGGGTGGGCGATCCCGAGGGCTCGCGTGCCTGACTTCAGCGCGGTTCACACACCCGCACGCCTCCCGGACGCCTCCTTGACAGTTCATCCAGTCCGTGGAGTACTGCGGACTGCGGCACAGGGCGGATCTAGACGGGGGTGAGTTCCCTGCCGGAGAGGCACTACCCCAGTGTGGCCGAAATCGTCACGTCCGCCCGGGCGTTGGCGACTCAGCGGCCGTGGCTGTGCGCTCTTGAGCAGGTCGGGGTCTCGCGGGCGGGGCGACCGCTGCATCTGCTGTCGGTGGGGCATGCCGAGCGGGCTGTGCTGGTGGTCGCGGGGGCTCACGCCAATGAGCCCACCGGGGGTTCCACTCTCCTCGCGCTGGCCGAACGGGTGCTGTACGAGCGGCAGTTGCGGGCCGACACGTCGTGGCACTTTCTGCTGTGTGCGGATCCGGACGGGGCGAGTCTTCATGTGACTCCCGCGCCACGGACCCTGCTCGACTATCACCGCGGGTTCTTCCGCCCCGCCGGACCCGAGCAGCCGGAGTGGTCGCCCTCCGTGCTGCCGCCCGACCGGCTGCCGCCCGAGACGCGTGCCCTCACCAGGGTCATCGACGAGCTGCGTCCCTACCTCCAGGCGACCCTCCACGGGACCGATCTGGGCGGCAGCTGGGTGCAGTTGACGAAGGGTGTGCCGGGGCTGGCGGAGCCGTTCGCCAAGTCCGCGGCGGAGCTGCACATTCCGGTGGAGACGGGGGCCTCGGACGCGGCGGGCTGGCCTGCCTCCGGGCCCGGGGTGCATGTGATGCCCGAGCCGGGCTCGGACGCCCCATACCCGAGCATGCCGGACGACGCCCGGCACAGCACCTGGTACCGCGCCCACCGGTACGGCGGTCTGACCGCGGTCGTCGAAGTGCCGATGTGGGCCAGCGACCTGGTGGACGACCCGGCGCCGCATCCCGCGCCGGCCGCGGCGATGCGGCATCTGGCGCGCCGGCTGCTGCGGGACTCGCTCCAGGTGGAGGGCGTCCTCTCCGAGGCCCTGCCCCGCCTGCCGGGCCCCGACGGGCCGCTGCTGCGGGCCACGAAGTGGGCCCTGGAGCTGGTACCGGGGCTGGCCGGCGACTGGGCCCACCATCCTCCGGCGGACACGACGATGGCGTACGTCGGCAGCGTGGACGCGTTCGGCCGCCGGCTCCCGCTGCGGGCCGCCGCGATGCTGCTGCGGGTCCTCCAGGAGACCGACGACCGCGCGGCACCGCACCTGGAGCACCTGGTCGCCTCCTGGAGCGAGTCCTTCGCCGAACGCTTCCGCGCACGCTGGGTGCCGTTGGAGCACCAGGTCGAGCATCAGAGCCGTACGGTGGTCGCGGCGGCGCGCCACGCACGGGACCGCGCGGAGTAGGCCCTCAATCCGAGCCCCCTCAGGCTCACTCAAACGGAACTTCGGCCTTGGCCGGAGGCGTACCGGCCGGGGGCCTACCGACCGCACTGGCGCCAGGGCGCGACACGGGCGCCCCGCGGCCCGCCAGTTCGAAGGCGTGGAGCACCACCCGTGCCTGGTACTCGGCCTGTCGCGCGACCGGGATCCAGCGCGCCTGGTGCCCGTCGTGGTAGTCCGCGCACCACACGTCGATCAGCCGGTCGAGATCCGGCAGCGCGCCGGACGGATCGCATCCGGCGCGCGTCACGAGCTGGTGCAGCAGGCCCGCCGTACGCAGCGCTATCCGCCGCGCGGAGATACGCAGCGCGGTCAGCCGGGCGGTGTCCAGCGGCGGCAGGGGATGCGTGCCGTCGTCGGCTTCCGTGTCGGGGTCCCAGGAGTCGGCGAGGCCGGGGCAGACCAGTAAATAGTCGTCGACCGGTGCGAGCAGGGAAGCCGTGTCGTCGGCCGTGCCGAGGCCGGGGCGGATCCGCGTCAGCAGCGCCTCCAGAATCCGTGTGTCGCGGCGCAGCGTGCAGCTCACGGCCCTCAGCGTCTCGTCGGCGTCGGCGGGCGGCGAGGCGTCCCCCACGGCCCGTACGCCCCACATGGGGGCCTCGACGATCGCGGTCACCGTGCCGTACCGGTGCGGGTGGAACCAGGTGGACTCGACCGCCGCCTCCGTGATGGCGGCGGCCAGGTCCGCGCGGCGCGGGGGCGGGATGCGGTAGACGGCAGGCCCTAGGGTGGGCCAGTACAGCGTGTCGTACGGCCCGAGTTCGAGGGGGATGCCCAGGCGGGCCGCAGTGTGGGCGAGGCGCGGGGCGAGGCCGGGCAGTTCGCGGGTCAGCTCGACGAAGCCGCCGCCCACGTCGACGCCGTGCAGGGAGCACTGGAAGAAGGGCCGCAGTTCGTCCTGGAGGTCGAGCAGGGCGCGGGTCTCCGGCAGGGCGGCGCCGTCCGCGCCGTCGGGCAGCCACTCGGGCTGCTCACGGAAGCCGGGTCTGAAGAAGTGCCGGAAGTAGTGGCCGAGGGTGTACGGCCCGGACAGCCAGCCCTCGTTGCGGCGCGCGCCGTCCGGGTCGAGGCACAGCAGCAGGTTCCAGGTCGCGTCGGCGCCCTCGCACAGCCGGGGGTCGGCCAGCGCCCGTTCGGCAAGGCGCAGGGCGGTGGCGCCGCCCACGGGCTCGTTGGCGTGCGGTCCCGCGACGACGAGGGTCTGACGGCTGCCGTGTCCGACGGACAGCAGCCACATCGGGAGCCCGGAGCGTGAGGTGCCCACCCGGCGCAGCCGGGCGTCCTTCGGGCGACGCTCGACGAGCGCCGCCGCCCGGACGCGCAGCTCGTCCACGGACGGGTAGCGGAGGAGTTGCGGCAGGGTCTTACCTCCGCTGCGAGTAGCCGTCGTTTCACTTGCTGTGGATGGTGTACGCACAGTGAGTCACGATCGCACGGGTACGTCAACACCGCCGTACGAGCAGGATGTTCGGCCTTCGCGGGCCGCTGCCCGGAGGCGACGCTTCCGCCCACCGGGCCGGTGGCGTCAGTCCGTGGCGAGCCGGAACGACATCCGACCGAAGCTGACCTGATCGCCGGCCTGGACCACGGCGGCGCCGATCACCCGCCGCCCGTTCACGGAGGTGCCGTTGGTCGAGCCGAGGTCGCGCAGCACCCACAGGCCGCCCTGGCGGGTCAGTTCGGCGTGCACACGGGAGACCGTCTCGTGGCTGAGCCTGAGTCCGCTGGCCGGGTCGCGGCCTATACGCAGCGGGTACGGGCTCTCGGGGCGGGGCAGCAGCAACTTGGGGAGCTTCTCGGCCTGCCAGGCCCTGCGCAGCCGTACGGTGAAGCCGGAGACCGCCTCCACGGTGCCGAACAGCATCCGCGACCAACGGCTCTCCGTGCGGAGATCGGCGGTGAGCGCGGCGAGTTCGTCAGAGGTACGGGCGGCGAGCGCGAGTTCCATCCGGTGAATGAACGTGTTGTGCGAGATCCTGCCCACAGCGGCGCCCTCTCGGAGCACACTCAACGCCCTGTCCCGCTCGGCGTCCGACAGCCGAGGGGCGGGATAGGTGTGGAACTCGAAAGACGACGTCACGCTGGTGATTGTCGGTCAGCGCGGCCAAGGTGTCCAGAAAACGAGGAACTTGGGACACCTCTGGTTCGGCTCTGGTTCGGTACTGCGACCGACGCGGGTTCAATCCTTCGTTCGAGCGGTTTCAGCCGCGTACTGATCTCGGGTGACGCACCATGGGACCGGCGAGATCACGGTGAGCAGACGAGGGAGAACCGTCCGTGCAGTTCGAGGTGTGGGCACCACAGGCCGGCCGTATGACGCTCCACTGCGCGGGCGGCACACAGGCGATGGAGCGCGATCCGGACCGCGCGGGGTGGTGGACGGCTGAGGCGGAGGCCGAGGACGGCACGCGGTACGGCTTCGCGGTGGACGACGGCCCCGTACTGCCCGATCCGCGCTCGCGGCGGCAGCCCGACGGCCCCGACGGGCTGAGCGCGGTGGTCGACCACGAGCGGTACGCGTGGCGCGCCGAGTGGGCCGGACGCGGGCTGCCGGGCGCGGTGCTGTACGAGCTGCATGTGGGCACGTACACACGCGAGGGCACCCTGGACGCGGCTGCCGAGCGGCTCGGACATCTCGCGGAACTGGGCGTCACGCACATCGAGTTGATGCCGCTGTGCCCGTTCCCGGGGCGGCACGGCTGGGGGTACGAGGGGGTCTCGCTGTGGGCGGTGCACGAGCCGTACGGCGGTCCGGAAGCGCTGAAACGGTTCGCCGACCGGGCGCACGAACTCGGCCTCGGTGTCGTCCTGGACGTCGTGCACAACCACTTCGGCCCGTCCGGCAACCATCTGCCCGCGTTCGGCCCGTACTTGACGGACGCGCATCACACGCCCTGGGGTGCGGCCGTCAACCTGGACGCGCCCGGTTCGGACGAGGTGCGCGCGTATCTGCTGGGCAGCACCCTGGCCTGGCTGCGCGACTACCGGCTCGACGGGCTGCGCCTTGACGCCGTGCACGCGCTGCGCGACACCCGCGCGTACCACTTCCTTGAGGAGCTGTCGGCCTCCGTGGACGCGCTCTCCGCTGACCTGGACCGGCCGCTGTTCCTCGTCGCCGAGTCCGATCTGGCCGATCCGCGGCTGATCACAGCGCGCAAGGAGAACGGGCTCGGTCTGCACGCGCAGTGGAACGACGACTTCCACCACGCCCTGCACACCACGCTGACCGGCGAATCGCAGGGCTACTACGAGGACTTCGCCCGCGCCCCCCTCTCCGCGCTCGCCAAAACGCTCACGGGCGGTTTCTTCCACGACGGCACGTACTCCAGCTTCCGCGGCCGGCGTCACGGCCGCCCCCTCGACCGTACCCGCGTCTCCTCACACCGCCTGCTCGGCTACGCACAGACCCATGACCAGGTCGGCAACCGCGCCCAGGGCGACCGGCTCTCGGCCACCCTCTCCCCCGGTCTGCTGGCCTGCGCGGCAGCGCTGACGCTCACCGGCCCGTTCACGCCGATGCTGTTCATGGGCGAGGAGTGGGCGGCGGGCACGCCCTGGCAGTTCTTCACCGACCACACGGATCCGGAGCTGGCCGAGGCCGTACGCCGGGGCAGGCGCCGGGAGTTCGCGGCACACGGCTGGGCCGAGGAGGACGTACCCGATCCGCAGGACCCGGCGACCCGCGACCGCTCCTGCCTGGACTGGTCCGAGCCGGAAAGCGAGCCCCACGCGCGCGTGCTCGCCTGGTACCGCGAACTCATCGCCCTCAGGCACGACCAGGCGGACCTCACAGACCCCGACCTCTCGGACGTCAAGGTCGCCTACGACGAGGAGGGCCGCTGGCTGGCGTTCCGCCGCGGTGACGTCCGGGTGGCCGTGAACCTCGGCAAGGAGACCGCGTCGATCCCGCTCGGCACTGCTCGCGTGCGCGTGCTTGCGGCGTGGGAGCCGGTCGAAGTGCCGGGTGCGGACGGGTTGTTGAGCCTGCCGGGGGAGTCTTGCGTGGTGCTCACTCAGGAGTGATCAGTGGCGCTGACGCGGGAGCGATTCCTGGCGCTGACGCACGGGTGATGCAGTGATGCTGACGTGGGAGTGAGTGCTGACGCAGGAGCGATCAGTCGTCGTCCCGCAGCTCAGTCGTCGTCCCGCAGCTCCGTGACCCGTTCCAGGAGGATCGCCTCCCAGGCGCGGTCCAGCTGGGAGCGCAGCGGCGGCAGAGAGTCGCTGCCGTGCCCCCGGAGGCGGTCGGCGAGGCGGATCACGGCGTCGCAGCGGGCCAGCCACAAGCCGCGCAGGCACGGGCGGGCGCCATATCCGGCGAGGGTTGCCGCGCGGACGGCCGCGGGGGCGCCGACGGCGCGGGCGAGACCGGCGATGTCCTCGGCGGGGTCGCCGACCAGGGCGTCGGTCCAGCCGAGGACGCCGCGTACGCGCCCGTCGGTGCTCACCACCAGGTACTCCCCCGTGAGGCCGTGGTGGACGAGAACGGCGGCCCCGGGCTGCGCCCCGAGCTGGACGGCGGCGGGCGCGGTGAGCTGGTGGAGCCGCGCGGCGTCGAACTCGTCAGCCGCGCCGAGCTGTTCGGCGGCACGCGCGGCGGCGGCCCGCAGCGCCTCCAGGGACCGTGGCGCGGCACGGGACACACCGAGCGCCTCGGCCTGGCGCACGGGCACCTCGCGCAGTCCAGTGAGCAGCCCCGCCAGATCGGCCTCCCCCACGGCGGAGACGTCATGCCGCTCGCCGGAACCGCCGGGAATCAGGGTGTCGAGCGTGTACGTCAGGCCGCTCGCCCACTCGCCGTGCGCGATGCTCGCCGGGACGGCGACCGGGAGGTGCGGGCGCACCACGTCCCGCAGGCGCAGCTCGCGTCGCTGACGTACGGAGGCCTCGCGGTCCGGGGCGAGGCGCAGCACATGGCGCGTACCGACGTACCAGGTGAAGGGCTCTTTGCCCGTGCCGACGAGCCGGATGTCGGATCCGCCGCCGTCCGGGAGCAGGGAGCGGACGAGGCGTCTCACGGTGTCCGCGGTGGGTGTCGTTGCCTGGGTCATGATCGCGCCGTTGCCGTTCGGTGTCCTCGGTCGCCGTAGGTCAAAAGGGGCTACGGTCAGCATCCTGCCCGGACAGCGGGGGCGGCGCGAGCCCGTGAACAGCACTTTCCGGGGTTCCGCGAGCGGGCGCCTGGCGGCGGAATCAGCTCTCGAACGCCAGGCGTGCACCCAGGAGCAGCAGTACGCCTCCGGAGACCTGCTCCAGCCGACGCCGCACCCCGGCCCGGGACAGCACCGCCTTCATCCGGCCCACGAACCACACGTACGTGCTGTAGTAGCCGACCTCGAAGACTGCCTGGAGCGCGGCGAGCCCCAGGATGGCGGGCAGATGCGGCGCCCCCTCGGGCACAAATTGCGGCAAGAAGGACATGGCGAAGATCGCCGCTTTCGGGTTGGCGAGATTGAGCAGCAGCCCGCCCCGGTAGGAGGCCCATCCGCTCTTCTCGACGGTTTCCTCCCCGCCCGCGTCCGCCGTGCCCTTGGCGTGCCGCGCCTGCCACAGCGTCTGCACACCGAAGACGACGAGCACGACGGCGCCGACGATGCGCATCACGTCGTACGCCACTTCCGATGCCGCCAGCAGTGCCGTCAACCCGAACGCCGCGAGGATCCCCCAGACGAAGACACCGGTTTCGTTGCCCAGCACGGTCAGGAAGCCGGAACGTCTGCTGCGGATCGACTCCTTGATGATCAGTACGGTGCTCGGGCCGGGCGAGGCGGCGATGAGCAGACAGGCGCCGAGGAAGGCGAGCAAGGTGCTGAGCATGGGGCCATCGTCGCCTGGGGGCGGGGGCGGGGCCAGTTGTTTTCCCGGGCCTGGTCGGTCGTACGGGGGGTCATACGGGCCCGGCGCCTTTGACGGTGGCCCTCGACATTCTTCGACGGTTTCTGACGGTCTTTGACGGACGTACACCGTGGTGTCGGCGGTCCGTCAGGCCCGCTTCACCGTCGGCCGCGATTCCCCCCAACCCCCTTGTGGCAGCGGCGTCTACGCGCAGAGACTACGGAAGTTCACGTGTTCCCCTTCCTCCTCCGGAGCCCCGATGAACCACCCCAGACCGCAACATCCACCGTTCTCGCGCCGTGTCGCGCTCGCCGGTCTCGCCGGAGCGGCGTTGGCCGGCACGACGGCGTTCAGTGCGAACGCGTCCGCCGCGCCCGGGAACACGTACCGACGGACCGTCCGTTTCGCCACCTTCAACGCCTCGCTGAACCGCGGCACTCAGGGCGCCCTCGTCACGGACTTGTCCACGCCGGGCAACCAGCAGGCGCGGAACGCCGCCGAGACGATTCAGCGCGTCGACCCGGACGTCCTCGTGATCAACGAGTTCGACTACGACGAGGACGGCGCGGCGGTCCGGCTGTTCCTGCGCAACTACCTGGCTGCCAGTCAGAACGGGGCGAAGCCGGTCCGTTATCCGTTCCGCTTCACCGCGCCTGTGAACACGGGTGTGGCCTCCGGGGTGGACTTCGACGGGAAGAACGGTGCCGTCACCACTCCGGGGTCCGATGCGTACGGGCAGGACGCGTTCGGGTACGGCTGGTTTCCCGGGCAGTACGGGATGCTCGTCCTCTCCAAGTACCCGATCGATGTCCGGGCGGCCCGTACGTTCCAGCACTTCCTGTGGAAGGACATGCCGGGGAACGTCATGCCGCCGGGGTACTACAGCGAGGCGGCCCGGGCGATCTTCCGGCTCTCCTCCAAGAGCCACTGGGACCTGCCGATCCGCCTCGGCCCCGGCCGGTCCTCCACCGTCCACTTCCTCGTCTCGCATCCCACTCCGCCCAGCTTCGACGGCCCCGAGGACCGCAACGGCCGTCGCAACCACGACGAGATCCGCCTCTGGGCCGACTACATCGGCGGTCGCCGCCGCAGCGCGTACCTCTACGACGACAAGGGTGTACGGGGCGGTCTGCGGCCCGGGGCGCGGTTTGTGATCGCGGGTGATCTGAACGCCGACCCGCACGACGGCGACAGCTACGACCACGCCATCCTTCAACTCCTCGACCACGAAGCGGTCAACCTGCCCGCCACGCCTCCGGCCGCTCGCGGCGGCGTCGAGGCGGCCCGCCTCCAGGGCGGCGCCAACGCCACCCACACCGGTAACCCGGCTTACGACACCTCCGACTTCAACGACACCGCCCCCGGCAACCTCCGCGTCGACCACGTGATCCCGTCGCGCGGTCTCGTCCCGGCCGGGAACGGCATCTTCTGGCCGACGTCGGACGATCCGCTGTACCGGCTGGTGGGCGGCGGGGCCGACGTCCCGACCTCGGACCACCGGCTGGTGTGGCAGGACGTGCGGGTGGTCTGAGCGCAGGGCGCGCGCCCGGATTCCCAACTACGCGAGACAGCAGCAGTGTTCAGGTGGCGCCCGGCGATCCGTCGGCTCTAGGCTCGGGCGCCACACACATGCCGTTGAGCTGTGTCGGCTCGGGGGAGGTAGGTCGTCATGACCGAGGCGCTGCTGCGCGCGGGACTGCTGCTGGCCCAGGACGTGTCCGTCGCCGTCCTGCACGCCTTACGCCGGGTTCCGCACGTCGAAGTGGGCAATACGCCACCGTCCAGGACCTGTTGGAACGGTTGACCCGCCACAGCAGGAACCAGCAGGACAGGGGCGGCGTCCCCCGCTGAGGAGTGACCGGCAGATCGCCAGGAGCACCGGCCACCCGGTGCTGAGTCAGGAGAATCGCGCTTGCCCACCGCACCCACACCCCCCGGATCGCCCTTCCTGGACCGCAAGGTTCTGGGCAAGGAGTTGGAGGAGCTCCTCAACCAGCACTCCTCCCGGTTTGCCGTGCGCAAGGACGAACTGACCGCTCTGGCCGACGACTTGACGAACGGTAACCGGCTCGACCGGTGGGCCGAGGTCGACCTCGTCCATTCCTACGTACGCCCCGAGACCGTCACGGCCCCGCCGCCCGCGGCCCCCGCCCCGCCCTGGTGGCAGTGGAGGCCGGGGTACGGCGCGCTGGAGGCCGTGCTCGGTGTACTGGTGTTCATCCCGCTGCTGGTCACCTGGTTCGGGCTGCGGGAAGCGGTGCGCGCCTACGGGGAGTTGAGCAAGGAGAGCCCCGGGCAGGCGACCCGTCCCTTTCTCCAGTTGTGGCAGACCGGCTTCGGCGGGCATCTGTCGACGGTCGGCCGCTTCGAGAACGTGGCGCTCATGGCCGTCGTACTGATCACGCTGCTGGTCCTGCTGTCGGTGTGGCACGCCCGTGTCCGGGCCCTGACGGAGCGGGAGGAGCAGACTCGGGAGGCCGAGGACGAGCGGCTCCTCGGGTCGCTGGCTGGACTGCTGACCCGGGTGCAGATGTGTCTGACGCCGCACCGGGCCGCGTCTCCGGACCAGTTCACGAAGGAACTCGCCCGCGCGGTACGGCAGTTGCAGAACCTGTTCAAGCAGGCCGACGGCAACCATCAGAAGCTGGTGGACAGCGCGACGGCCGTCGGCGACGCCACCGACGCTCTGCAGAAGGCGGCCGGTGCGCTGTCGGCCGAGGTGCCCGGCATCGCCAAGGCGGCCGACCGGGTGGAGGCGGCGGTCAAGGCGAGCATGTCCGCCTCGGACCAGGTGCGGCAGGACAGCAAGGACGCGGCCCGTACCGTCGCGGACCGGGTGCAGGCCGCCGGTGACGCCATGCAGTCGGCGGTCACCTCGCTGGTCACCGCCCAGCAGGCGCTCGCGGCGAAGTCCGACGCGGTGGCACAGTCCGCCGAGCGGGCCGCGCAGGCCGTCGCGGCGGGCGCGGGCCGTACGAACGACGCCGTCGACGGCATGCGCGAGGCCACCGAGCGCTGGGACGCGGCGGCGGCCCACTGGCAGGACGCCGCGGCGCGCCTTGACCAGGGCATCCGTGTCCTGTCCAACGGACAGTTGCCGCCCGGGCAGGTCAACGGCGCGCGCGTACCGGCGCCCTCGAGCGGTACGGACGGCGGTGAGGTGTGAGCGCTCGCCCCCGGCGCCGTACGCGCGGTCTCAGCGTCGTAGTGCTGGCGGGCTGGCTCTTCGCCGACCTGCTGCTGGTACTGGCGCTGGTGTCGATGGCCGACCGACCGGACCCGATGGCCGACGACCGGCCCAAACCCACGGGCAGCCCTTCCCCCTCCCCCACCGCGTCCCCGAGTCCCACGCCTACCGGGCCACAGGGTGTGTCCAGGACACCGGAGCAGTTCCGGGTGAAGGGCAACGACACCGACAGCCTCCTGCGCCAGATCCGGTCGGGCACCGAGAAGTGGCGCGGGCGCACCGCGGCCATGGTGCTGACGTTCGGCGGCAGCTCGGGCGGTACGGCGTACGCGCACCGGGTCAACGGGCTGCTCGCCAAGGCCCGGCCGGAGATGTTCGGCGGCCGGACGGCGACGGACGACTTCCACGACTTGAGTGAGTCACCGCAGAGCGCGGTGGTCCGGGTGTACTTCTTCACCCGGCCGGGCGAGTGACGTCCGGTCCCGCGGCGGCCGGTTCACGACGAGGGAAAGGACCGTACTCAGTGGCACAGCGGCAGTGGCGTCCCGGCGAGCGGGTGTCTTCGGACGAGGGGGCGCCCCGGCCTCCGCTGCCGGATCTGCCTTGTCTGCCCGCGATGCGCGGCTACGGCCGGCTGTGCGAGGGCCTCGACGCGTTCGGCTTCCGGCATGTGGCGGATGCGCTGCGGCCGCCGGCGGCGGCCCGGCACGCCTCGTTCGGCTCGCTGCCGCAGGCCGAGACCGACCGCGGCTTCCGCGTCCTGGACGGCTTGTGGTTCACCGGCCGGGGCAATCTGTGGCAGCGCGTGGACCTGGACTACGTCCAGAAGGTACGCGCCGACTGGCTGGCCTCCGGCGATGCGCGGGCCAACGGGGCGGCGGGCGTCGTGGACACGCTGGCGGCGTACGTCCGGCAGGAGCCGATGGGGCTGCGTCGGCTGCTGCTGTGGCAGCTGGGCTGTCTGCTGCGGGACGGCTCCGACGGGCCCACCGAGGAGGCGGCCGTCGCGCTCGGCGTGCACCGGGACGAGGCACGCCACTTGGCGGCGGCCGTCGCGGCCGGTTTCCCGGCTGCCGGGGCCGCCCGCCAAGCGGCCGAGCGGCTGGGTGACCTGTGGCCGGGCGGCCGGCTGCGCGAGACCGAGCGGCTTGTCGCGCAGGTGCACGACACCGGACGGGACCCCGCCCTCACCCAGCTTCTGGAATCCCTGCACGCCCGCTCCACCGAGGTGGCCCGCCTGACGGCCGGGGCGACCCGGCTGACGGCGGGCGGTTCCGCCCGCGCCGCGGCCTCCGCCTGGCTCGGCGCCGCCCGCCGAGCCGGCGACGACGCGGGCATCGAGGCGGCGCTTCTGGCCGCCGCGGCCCAGGCGACGGACACCGGCTCGGCGGACACGGGGGCCCGCCTGGAAGCGACGGCCCACGAGCGCACGGTGACCCTCACCTGGCCGCCGGCACGATCCCGGGCGAGCGGGGTGACGTACCGCTTGCTGCGCTTCCCGGACGGCTCACCGGGTGCCGCGACGGAGTTGAGCGAGGGGGCGGCGACGGACGCTGCCGGCACGGCGGATGCGGTCACGCCGGAGAGCGCGGATGACCTCGTGGGCACGGACAGCGCCGGTTCGGCGGGTCGGTCTCTGCGTCGTACCGACGCGGACGCCCTCGTGGGTCACCCCCTGCGCTATGCCGTGGTCCCCTTGCGACGGGGGCTGATCGCTGCCGTTCCGTTGGTGTCGGCGCCCGTCGTCATCGCGCCCGATGTGACCGGCGTGACCGTCACGCTGGTGCCGGACGGTGTGCGGCTGCGCTGGGTCGCCCCCGATCCGGCCTGTACCGCGGTGTCGGCGCACCGCATCGCGGACGGCGCCCCTGCCGTGTCCGTGACCTGCGGGCGGGACGGGTTGCTGGATGTGCCGCTCGCCCCGGGCGACTACACGTACGAGGTCCGCTGTGGCTATCCGGGGCCCGGCGAGCAGACGGTGTGGTCCCCCGGTGTGCGGGTGGAGGCTCGTGCCGAGGAGTGGCCCGGGCAGGTGGAGGACCTGACGGCGCGGTTCGTCGGGGACGGCGGCCGGGTGGCGTTGACCTGGCGTCCGCCCGGCCGGGGGCGGAGCACGGTGCTGCCCTGGCGGAGCGTTCCCGTGGGGCCGGGCGCGGATGTGTCGGGGCGGGTGGGGCTCGCCGTGCCGGAGTCGCCCGCGGGGCCGGAGCCGTCCGTCGAGGTCGCCGTGCCCGAGCGGTCGCGGCTGCGGATGACGTCGGTGAGCGTGCTGGGCGAGCGGACGGTGACCGGTCCTGACGTGGTCGTCGAACGCCTGGGGGTGGTGAGGGATCTGACGGCCCATCGCATCACCGCCGACCGCGCCGCCGTGCGGTTCGAATGGCCGGAGCCCGCCGTGCTGGTGGTGGTCACGTGGAAGGGCGGCGGGCGTCGGGAGGAGCGCCGGGTGGCCCGCAGCCGCTATCTCGCCGACCAGCGCGTGTCGTTCGACGTGACGCCGGACGCCTACCGGTTCACGGTCGCGGCCCTCCCCCGTCCCGACGCGCTCGCCGTTCCGGCCGACGCGGCGGTCGTGGACCTTCCCGAGGTCCCGGCGCCGCCGCGTCTGCTGCTGCCGGCCTTGTCGGCCTGGTCTCCCTCGTCGTTCGGCAGGCGGGCGCGCCGACGCCGCTGGTGGCCGTTTTGGAGGTGAGAGGCCGCGGGACCGGGATGGATCTCAGTCCTGCACGACCGCCTCTGCCCCGCCCCCGAATTCCAGCTGCAGTCCGGTGCTCAGGCCGATGGTCTTGCCGGGGTCGACGTCATGGACGGAGCTGTCCGCCCGCCGTGCCGTCCAGCGGTGCCCGGTCCGGTTGGTGATCCCGAACCGCCCGCGCTGCTTGGGGTGTTCGGTCACCTCGGCGACCACGGCGGTGAAGTCGTGCCGCTCCGGGTCGACGTCCAGGTGGTGGGCGTACATCCGGGCCTGGGCGCCGAGCCGGATCGACCGGGGCTTGCTGCGCGAGGTCGCCGTGCCGGTGGTCAGACGCAGGCGCGGTGGCAGGCTCAGGGGGCGCCCGCAGCTCCAGCAGACGGGGGCGGGCCCGTCCGGTTCCGTGAGGTTCTGCCGGCCGCAGCCCGCGCAGAGGCAGATGGTGTCGAGGACCTCGCTGAGCGCGTCCCGCCACTGCCCTTCGCGCACCCGCCGGGCGGGGTTCTTCAGTCCGTCGGTGAAGGTCTGCTCGAACAGGGCGCGCAGTACGGGCGGGAGGGCTCCCCAGGTGGCGACGACGGTCTGCTGCTCCTCGGGCACCGGCCGGTTACGTGGGTCGGACGGGTCGTAGACGAAGACCGGATCGGTCCCGTACAGCTTGCGCCGGGCCGGTTCGTCCAGGCAGCGGATCTGCAAGGCCAGTGCGCCCTCGAGCGGGTGATGGTTCATCAGCAGCAGGAAGAGCAGGACGGCGAGGGAGTGGAGGTCGCTCTGGATGCCGGGCTGGGCGCCCTTGTCGCCGCGTACGAGTTCCGGCGCCATGAAGTCCATGGTGCCGGCGACGCCCGCACTCTCGCCCTCGACGACCGCGTTGTCGTTGTCGCACACCAGGACGTCGCCGGTGCGCGGGTCGAAGAAGATGTTGCCCCAGTTGATGTCGCGGTAGGCGATGCCCTTGGCGTGCAGGGCGCGGTAGGCCTCGACGGTGTGCAGGGCCGCCATGACGAGGGTGCGGATGGTGGTGGCGGCGAGCGCGGGGTCGCGGCGGAACAGCGCGGGCAGGTCGTGGAAGCGGGAAGGGCGTACGTCCATGAGGTAGCCGAAGCCGGGCCGTCGGCCGTCCGCGTCGACGACGATGGTCTGCGGCCACAGGAAGCGGTCGTCGCCCCAGCCGCGCCCGATGAGCCCTTCGAGGATCTGCCGCTGGCGGCCGTCTGCGAGTTGGGGGTAGTACCACTTCACGGCGCGGTCGCCCTTGCGGGTCTTCACCCGGTAGACCTCGCCCTGGCCGCCGGAGCCGAACATCTCGGCGACCTTGACCTTCTCCCCCTCCTCGGTCACCAGGGTCTGCCCGGCGGCGAGCATGCCGTTCACCATGCGCGGTTCCTCTCGTGGCTCACGTGTGTGGCGCGTCGTTCTGCTGGGGCGCGAGTTGGTCGGTGGCCTCGAACGCGCCCACGAGTGTCGTGTCGTCCCCGGAGTACTGGGCGGCCCGCCCGAGCCAGTCCGGCAGCCGGGTCCGTAGGGCGGGCATCCCGAGTTCGGTGGCGCGGCCCTGCACTCCGGCCGCGAAGTCGAGGAAGCCCTGGTGGTCGGTGAAGCTCTTGGACAGTCCGTCGGTGGAGAGCAGGATGCCCGACGGAGTCTCGTTGGTGAGGGGCTGCCAGTGGCAGCGTGCGCGGTGCCAGGACTCGGCGGCGCACAGGGAGTCCGTCTCGTCGCCGAGGTCGGGACCGGTGTACAGGGGCGTGTACGGAATGCCGACGGCGTCGAGGACGACGATGTCGCCGTCACCCAGCTGCCAGCACACCAGCAGCCGCCGGGTGAGGACGGCGCCGACGAGGGTGGCGCCGTACGCGGTGAGGTCGGGGCCCTTGGGGTTCTGCGCGGAGGGGTCGGCGGGCAGGCCGCCGTGGGCCGGGGAGTTGCAGTCGTGCAGTGTCGCGCGCTCGTACCAGCGGTGGGCCACTTGTTCGGGCAACCGCCGGGCCTGGGCGCGCAGTTCGGTCAAGCCGGCGTACCAGCGGCCCTCGTCACCGTCCTCCTCAGCCTCGTTGTCGTACTCCACTGCCGTGCGCGCGAACTTCCGTGCACACGCGACGAATTCGTCCACGGCCCAGCGCGCGCCCAGGTCACTGCGGAAGTGGGGCGCCGAGCCATGGCCGTCGGCCACGGCCAGGACGACAGCCTCTCCGCCGACGACGTGCCGTGCGGCGAAGCGGTCCTGGCTGTACTTCTTGCCCGCGCCCTTCACCATGCCCTCGAGCAGTTCCCACCGCCCGGGCGGTGTCGCACCGCCGTTCACCAGACGGGGTCTTCGTCCTCGTCCTTGCCCAGCGCCACGGGCGGCGGGGCCTGCATGGGACCGGCACCGTCGCCGTCGGTCCTGGGGGTGGAGGCCTGCTTCACGGCTGTGGACATCCAGCGGATCGCGGCGGCGAGCTGGCGCGGGTTCTTGGCGTGCAGCGGCTCCAGCTCCGGGTTGGCCAGGAACTCCTTGAGCATGCTCTTGTCGGCGTCGTCGCCGATGGCGAGGGCCACCCGCACCGCACGCTTACCCCAAGGCGTGTCGTCGATGGCGCGCAGCCCGGAGCGCCAGTCGTCGGTCGGCTGGCCGTCGGAGACGAGGGCCAGCACCGGCGGCAGGGCGCGCTGCGGCATGGGCGGCGTCTGCAGAGCGCCGGCCGCGAGCCGGAACGCGGCGCCCATGTCGGTGCCGCCGTAGGTGTGCAGGTCCTCCCAGGTGAACTGGTCCACCGGGGTCGGGTCGTTGATGTGCCAGCTGGCGCCGCCGGCGAAGGAGACGGCCCGGATCAGGAGGGTGGCTCCGGGGTTGGAGCGGGCGGCCTCCTGCATCTCCGGGATGGCCTCGCGGATGGCGAAGTTCAGCTCGGCGATCTTTCCGTTGATGCTCATCGAACCGGAACAGTCCAGCAGCCAGATGAAATGGACGGGACGGCTGGCCATACTGCCGCCGGGCAGGTCGAAAGTGCCGCTCACGCTGGTCCTCTCCCCCGAGACCGGGCGTGCGTCCGCCCAGGAGTTGCGTCGTCAAACTCTTCGCGAGCAAGCGTAGTTGAGAACCGGGCAGAAGATCAGGTGTGAGGAAGTATTGCCCGGGAAGCGGGACGCTCTGTGGGATCATCCGTGCTCGCGCGCGCCCCCGTGGCCCCTCATCTGATGGCTCCACTTGTTCCAGGCCTGCACCCACTTCTGGCCGCCCTGGCGCTGGGACAGCAGGTTGACCACCTCGTTGACTCCGTGCTCGCCCAGCTGCGCCAGCGCAGAGCCGATGACGTCGTCGGTCAGCTGGTCGGCGGCGTTCTTCCAGGCGCCCTTGGCACCGTCCCGGCGTTCGCGCCAGAGGGTGAACAGGATTGCCACGCGCCGCGGTTCACGCAGCGACGCCGGGTCCAGGGCGCCGCCGCCCGAGCGGTGGGCGTCGGTCACGGCCCGCTGATACTGGCCGATCAGCTTCATGTTGCCGGCGACGTAGTCCAGCGCTCTGGTGTCGCGCACCGTTTCGGGGTCGGTCCTGGCGATGCCGTGGGCGATCCCTCGGTCGACCGCATCCCGCAGCGCATCGGTCAGGCGCCCTGCGTCGTGCTCCAGGGCGGGCAGGCGCTCCATGGCCGGCACAAGCCGTTCCCGCCCGTGCGCGAAGTCGTGGGCGAGGACCAGGAGTCGGGCGACGGCCAGCTCCTGCGAGTTGAACTTCCGCGAAGCAACGGTCTCGCGCGCGAAGTCGACGAGCGCGGGAGTGACTTGGTCCGGGCGTTTGAGCCAGTGGGAGAGGCGGACTTCCAGCCCTTCCTCGACGATCAGCCGGGGGGAGCAGACCTCGGTGACCCTGCTCTGGTCGGGATGGGCCGGCTGGCCGTTCGGCGGCCAGACCAACGCCCACATGATCCGCAGGGTGGCGCCGTCGGGCACCTTTCCGTCCAGATGCCGTCGGGCCAGCTCGACCCAGATCTCGGCACCTGTCCGGCGGTACGGGTCGCGGCTCAGGTCCGCCGCCGACACGGCGAGGCGTACGGCGAGCGGGGCCCCGTCGAGGTGGGTGCGCAGCCAGCCGCCGTGCACGGAGCGGACCAGGTCCCGCAGTCCGCGGATACGACGCTCGCTGGGGTCCTGGACGAGCCGTTCGAGGACACGCCGGACCAGCCCGCGGTCCTGCAGCGAGATGAGCAGCGCGACGGCCTCATCGCAGTTCCGCCGCTTGTCGGGGCAGCTGAGGGCCTCGGCGAGCTGCGTCACGGCCGCGTCCAGTACGGGACTCCCGCCGACGCCGGAGGTGAGCAGGCCGCGCAGCGGCTTCTCCCAGGTGCCGAAGGGATACCGCAGCAGCTTGCGCAGTTCCTCCTCCGGCGGCGGACCGTACTCGCCGCGCAGGGTGTTCCAGGCCGCCTCGTCGAGCGGCAGGTCGCGGCAGGACTTCAGCACCTCGTCGGTGTCCTGTCGGCCCGCCGCCTTCAGGCGCCGCCTGGCCAGTGCGAGGGAGAGCTGCTGCACCGCGTCCGGCTGGTGTCCGCCGATCCGCTTGCAGATCTCGGTGAGGAATTCCTCGTCGTCGGCGTCCGGTTGGTCGCGCTCGGCCGCGTCCGTGGCGGCGGCCGCGATCTCCCGCAGTACGTCGCTCCGGAGGGCGGCGAGTTCGTCCCAGGAGCCGATGGCCAGGGCCCGGCGGGCGAGCGGCAGCAGGGCGAAGGGCTCGTCGTCCGGCCGCGGGGGCGTTCCCTCGCGCCAGAGCCATGCGGTCAGCTCGGCCCAGGCATCGGTCAGCGGCGGGCTGCCCGGGCCGCCGAGGCCGTCGTGGACCCGGTAGTGGTGGGTGACGGTCAGGGCGTCGTACCGGTCGAAGACCTGCGTGTCCGTGTCCGGGCCGATCCCGAGGATCTGCTGCGGGGCGCCGCCGGGGTCGGTGGTGGCGGTCGTGAAGGTCAGAGACCTCGCGTGTGCTTCGGGCAGCGAGGCGCAGGCCAGGGCGATCCAGCGGGCGACGGTCTCCTGGTCGGGCTCGGCCACGACGATCTGGCGGCCCGCGGGGTCGGCGAACAGCCTGCGCACGTCGGCGAGGAAGGAGGCCACGCGCGGGGCGTGCTCGCGCACGTGCCGCACCAGCAACGGCTCGTCCCAGCGCCTGCCGGGCTCCGCGAACGGTTCGTCGTCCGGCCCGCGCAGGACGGCCGGGCGCCAGGCGTCGACGGGCAGGCGCGGCCAGGTGGCGTCGTCGCCCGCCGCGTACTGCGCGTCGACGCGCAGTCCGGCCGACTTCTCGTCCGGGCGGGCGCTGCACAGCAGTCCGCCGCCGTCGCGGTGGGGCAGGCGGGTGTAGCTGAGCGCGGCTCCCACGGCGGGCTCTGCTCGGTGCGTGGCGGCGATGACCCGTTCCATCAGGTGGCCCGGCACGTCGTCGGGCACCGCGGTGACCGGGGTGAGCCGGTCGTCGCCGGTGCCGGGATCGCGGCGGAGCACGTAACTGAGTTCGCGGATGGCCATGCCCCCGATTCTCGCGATCTGCACCCAACGGCGCAGGCGGACGCAGAAGTTGAGCGCGGGGCGCACGGTAGCGGAGCGCTCCACGTCAGGGACCGGCCCGCGCCCCCGACCTACGCCCAGGGACCGGCCGCCGCCCCACCGCCCCTCTCTCGGCTTCGCTCGAGCGGGGGACCCCCACGACGGGCTGAAATCAGCCCGTCCGGCGTTTGAGGACCGGGGGTCCAGGGGGCGGAGCCCCCTGTATCAACCCCGCACCGCTCGCCCCACCTCCGCCCGCAACGCCACGAACTCCGCCAGCCCCCGCGTGCCGATCTGTTCCCGCTCCCCCGGCAGCCCCACCGGCAGATCGAGCACGACACGCGACCCGGGCCCCGCCGAGAGAACGACGACCCGGTCCCCCACGTACACACTCTCGTCGATGTCATGCGTGACGAACACGATCGTCGTCCCCTCTGCCCGATGCACGTCGAGCAGCAGATCCTCGAGGTCCTCGCGGGTCTGCGCGTCGAGGGAGCCGAAGGGCTCGTCCATGAGGAGGAGGGAGGGGCGGCAGACCAACGCCCGTGCGATGGCGACGCGTTGTTGCATGCCGCCCGACAGCTGCCAGGGATGGCGGCGGCCGGCGCCGCCGAGCCCGACGCGTTCCAGGATGCGTTCGGCCTCGTCCTGCCGTTCGGCACGGCCCATGCCCCGCCGGCGCAACGGCAACGCGACGTTCTCCCGGACGGACAGCCAGGGGAACAGCGAACGCCCGTAGTCCTGGAAGACGACCGCGAGCCGGTCCGGCACCCCGACGACCGGGTCCCCGTCGATGCTGACCGTCCCCTCGTGCGCGGGCAGCAAGCCCGCGATCGTTCGCAGCAGCGTCGACTTCCCGCACCCGGACGGCCCGACCACGCACAGGAGTTGACCGTCGGGCACGGTGAGGCTGATGTCGTGCAGGACGCGGTGTTCGCCGTAACGCTGACCGAGCGAGTCGAGGCGGAGCATACGGAGCGGTCACCTGTCCCGGGAGTCGAGCGTGCCGTCGGAGCCGGTACCGATACCGGTGACGCGGACGTGCAGCAGAAAGGGCCCGTCGCCGTCGCCGTGGGCCAGTGCCCGGTCGAGGGCGTCGGGGAGTTCGGCGGGCGATTCGACGTACGCCGCCGGGCATCCGAAGCCGGCGGCCAGCGCGGTGAAGTCGACGTCGCCGATCTCCGTGCCGGGGACGGGTGCGATGTCGATGCGGTGGCCGAGGGCGCGTACGGCGGCGTAACCGGCGTTGTCGAGGAGGACGTAGGTGACCGGCACCCGATGGCGCGCGGCGGTCCACAGTCCCTGGATGGAGTAGAGGGCCGAGCCGTCGCCCAGCACGCACACCACCCGCCGCCCATCGGCAAGGGCGCGCCCGACGGCCAGCGGCAGGCCCCAGCCGAGCGCGCCGCTGCCGGTGGTGAGGAAGCCGCCCGCCAAGTCGACCCGCACGCGCGCGTGGAGAGCCTCGCGGTGGCTCGGGGCCTCCTCGACCAGGACACGGTCGTGCGGCAGCCGCTCCTGAAGCAGGTCGAGGACCAGCTCCGGCGTGATGTGGTGGTCGGGAAGTGGCGCGGGGGTGGGTGCCGGACGCGGGGGCGGCGGTTTACGGTTCGACCGGTCCGACTCCCCCACCAGCTCCGCCAGTTGACCCAGGGCGGGCTTCAACGTCGTCACGATGCTCGTTCCCGTGGGCAGCCACGCCGCCTGCCCGGGGTCGCAGTCGAGGTGGAACAGTTCGGTGCGGGCGGGCAGTGGCGGGCTCTCCGTGTGGAAGTGGTACGTGAACAGGGGTGCGCCCAGGGCGACGACCACGTCGTATGCCTCCAGGCAGGCCGTCAGGCGGTCAGCGGCCGGTGGCAGGAAGCCCTGGAAGAGCGGATGGGACTCGGGGAAGCCGGAGCGGCCGGACATCGGGCTGATCCAGACGGCCGCGCGGGTGCGTTCGGCGAGGGTGCGGGCCTCGGCGAGGGCGTCCTCGTCGTCGACTCCGGGCCCGACGACCAGGGCGGGCCGTTCGCAGGTGTCTAGGCGTGCGGCCAGGGCGGACAGCGCGCTCGTGTCGGCGGTGAACGCGCCGTGCACGGTGCGTGGTTCGACGGGCGGGGCCGGCTGGTCCCAGTCGTCCTCGGGGATCGAGACGAAGACGGGGCCGCGCGGGTGGGACATGGCGATGCGGTGGGCCTCGGCGAGCACCGCGGGTACGTCCTCCGGGCGGTCCGGCTGGCGGCTGAACTTCACGTACGGGCGCGGAAACTGGGCCGGTTCGTCGGCGCCGAGGAACGGCCGCAGCTGGAGCAGCGGGCGCGACTGCTGGCCGGCCATGACGACGAGGGGAACCCGGTCCCGGTACGCGTTGAAGACCGCGCCCAGCGCGTGTCCGGTGCCGCCCGCCGAGTGCAGGCTGACGAGAGCCGCGCGCCCGGTGCCGAGCGCGTGTCCCGCGGCCATGGCGACGGCGACGGACTCCTGTAGTCCGAGTACGTAGGTGAAGTCATCGGGCCAGTCGCGGAACATCCGCAGCTCCGTGGAGCCCGGGTTGCCGAACACCGTGGTCATGCCGGTGTCGCGGCAGAACTGCACGACGGCGTCCAGAACTGTTCCGGTCGCAGGGTTCATACGGGCCTCCCTCTGCCGAGCAGTCGTTTCTCGACCGCCAACAGGCCGGTGTTGAGCAGATATCCGAGCGCGCCGAGCAGGACCAGCGCCGCCCATACGGTGAGCAGATCCGAGCGTGACTGGGCGTCGGTGAGGGTGAAGCCGATGCCGTTGGCCGTGCCCGGCAGCAGCTCCGAGAAGACCATGAGGATGAGGCAGAGCGAGAGGCTCAGCCGCAACCCGGCGAAGATGCGCGGCAGCGCGGACGGCAGGAGCAGCAGCCACAGCCGCTCGGGCGCGGTCAGCCGCAGTACGGCGGCGACTTCGAGCCGTAGCGGGTCGGTGTTGCGCGCTCCGTCCGCCGTGTTGATCAGTACGGGCCATACGGCGCTGAAGACGATCGACGCAAGCTGCATCGGCGTACCGAAGTCGAAGACCACGACGAAGACGGGTACGAGGGCCGGGGGCGGGATCGCGCGGGCGAACTGGAGCACCGGGTTGCAGAGCGCGTACGTCCGGTGCGAGCGGCCGACCGCGATGCCGAGGGCGATCCCGGCGACGGCGGCGATCGCGAAGCCGGCGGCCATGCGGCCGAGGCTGGGCAGGATGTTGTCGACGGCTGCGGCGGTGAGGAACGCATGCCCGACGGGCCCCGAGAACCACAAGTCGTAGGCATGCCCGGCGATGTCGGCGGGCGGCGGAAAGTACACACTGCCGTGCGCCCGAGCGACGACCTGCCACCCCGCGACGGCCACCGCGAGCACACCCCACCGCAGCAGCACGCCCCGCACGCCCCGGCTCACCGCCGCTCCCGATGTTCGGGTGTCCACGGGAACAGCTGCCGTTCGCCCCACACCAGCACGCTGTTGATCAGCAGCCCGAGCGCTCCGGCCCACACCACGCCCGCCAGGACATCCCGGGTGCCGTCCGTCGCGAGGCCCGCCTGGGCGATGAAGATGCCGAGGCCCTCGCCGAAGCCGGCGAGGACCTCGGTGGCGACGGCCAGGATGAGGGCGATGGCGGCGGAGATGCGGATGCCGGCGGCGATGAAGGGGGCGGTGGCGGGGAGTTCGACGCGGAGGAGGACCGCGAGGCGGCCGAAGCCGAAGGCGCGGAGGGTGTCCTTGGCCAGGGGGTCGGTCTCGCCGAGGCCGTAGACGGTGTTGAAGAGGATCGGCCAGACGGAGGCGTACGTGATCAGCGCGACCTTCGTCTCGGTGCCGGAGCCCAGCAGCAGGGACACCAGCGGGATCAGCGCCACGGAGGGCAACGGGCGCAGGAACTCGACGATGGCGCGTACGGCGTCGTCGACGACGGGCACGCTGCCGAGCAGCAGGCCCAGCGGGATGGCGATCGCGCAGGCGAGGCCCAGTCCGAGCGCCCAGGCCAGCAGCGTGGCGCCCAGTCCGTCCAGGAAGACCTGATCGCCCGCCAACTCCACGGCGCGCGCGAGGACTTCGGAGGCGGGCGGCAGATAGGTGCGGCGTACCAGACCGGCCCGGCTGACCGCCTCGCACAGCCCGAACGCGAGCAGCACACCGAGCCCGCCGAGCAGCAACTCCTGCCTTCGTCGCACCGGGTGGCCCCAACCGAGTCGTCCCAACCGAGCGGCCCTACTTGACCAGGAGCGTGGCCGGATCGACCGGTTTCTTCAACAGGCCCTGTTCCTCCATGAGTTCGGTGAGTCGGCTCAGCTGTCCGGGGTCCGTCGTCTCGGGATACTCGGGCAGCCGGATCGTCTTGGCCTGATCCGGCGTCACCTTGGCGTACTTGGGGAGCTGTTCCCGTATCGCCGACGGATCCTGCGTCGCGAGCTTCGCGGCGGCGGCGATGGCCCGCTGGAAGGCCGCCGCGGTCTTCGGGTTCTTCTCGGCGAACGGCCCGGTCGTGACGTATCCGCTGATCGGTATGGACTCCACGGGCGCTGAGCCGCCGTCGATGAGCACCCGGGCGTTCAGGTCCTTCTGGAGGGCGCTGTTGAACGGTTCGGCCGCGTGCACGGCGTCGACCTGGCCCTTTTCCAGGGCGGGCCCCATCTGCGGGAAGGCGATCTGCCGGTAGACGGGGCGGTCCGCGCCCTCCTTGGCGAGGATGGCGTTCAGGGTCAGCGACTGGATGTTGTTGAGGATGTTGACGGCGAGCTTCTTGCCCTTGAGGTCGGCGACGCTCTTGATGTCCGAGTCCTCGGGCACGAGGACGTCCATCATGTGCGGCGCGACACGGGCGCCCTCCGCGAGGACACGGACGTCGAGGGTGCCCTTCTCATGGGCCTGCAGGAAGGTGACGTAGTTCGCGCTCGCGATCACGTCGACCTGGCCCTTCGACAGCGCGGGCAGCGCCTGGATGCTCTGCTGGACGGGCTGGATGCGTACGTCGAGGCCCTCTTTCTCGAACAGGCCCCGGTCCTGCGCGAGGTAGAGAGTCGCGTCGTCGGCCAGCGGGAGTGCGGCGACGGAAATGCTCGGCTTCTCCAGCCCGTTGCCGCCCGAGCCGGCCTGGTCGGAGTCGCCGCCGCAGGCGACGGCGGTCATCGCCAGGGCGACGGCCGTGACGATCAACTGGCTTCTGTGTAACCGGACTTGACCCATCTCGCACATCTGACGCATCGACATGCGCGCATGCCTATCGCAATCCCGAGACGACCACAACATGCCTATGCGCCGATCGTCACCCTTTGAGGAAAGCCGGTTCGCAACCTTTGCAAAAAGGCCCACGGTGCTCCCGATGCGCTCCGGACCGGCGTCACAGAAGCGGCTCAAGTGGCGAGGCTTGACGATTCATCAGGCGTTACTTAGGTTTGCCTTACCTAAACAGCGGAAGCCTGCGAAAGGTCAACTGCCCATGAGATCCGCCCTGTTCGCCCGTGCCACCCGTACCGTCGCCGTCGGCGCGACCGCCGCCGCGCTGACGATCGGGCTCGCCACCTCGGCCTCGGCCGCCACCGCCACGCGGACGGTGACGGTGAGCGGCACGACGTACAACCTGTCGCTGACGGCCCCCGACACCCTGTCAGCCGCAGGGCAGAACATCACCGTCTCCGGCAGCGGCTACAACACCATCCAGGGCATCTACATAGGCCTGTGTGTGATCCCCGACGGCGTCGAGGTCGGCAACCCGTCGACGTACACCTCCCGGCCGACCCCCTGCCTCGGCGGCGCGGACCAGTCGGGCACGACCGGCGCCTCGCACTGGGTGTCGAACTTCGGCGGCGGCATGGTCGCCAACAGCTCCGTCTACGGCTCCGGCGGCTCCTTCAGCGTCAATGTGCACGTGAACCCGACGATCGCCGCCGGCCAGGTCTGCGGCACGGACGTCGAGTGCGCGATCGTGACGCGCGCCGACCACACGGCGAGCGGCACCCGCTCGTACGACGTCTACGTCCCGGTCTCCTTCTCATGACCACGCCCGACAGATCCCGGGGGCGGGGCAGCGGCCTGTCCCGCCCCCGGGCGGCGGGCGCCCTCGCCGGAATCACCGCCGTGGTCCTGACGGCTGTCGTCGGCGCACCCATCGCGGGCGCCGACGACGCCGATCCGTCGGCGACCGGCGGCGGATACGCGCAGACCGCGCGCAACACGGCCGTCGGCAAACCGCTGGACCTGCTGGTGCACCCCGAGTCCGGGAAGCTGTACGTCGGGTCCGACACCGTCGCCGGTACGGCGGGCGCAAGCCTGGCGGGCCTCTACGTCGTCGACCCGGACTCGGGACAGACCCTGAGCTGGGTGAAGGAGTCCCCGGGCAGTACGGGGCAGCCCGCACAGCTCCCGGCGAAGCGGTTCGCCGGGCCGCTGCCGGGCGACGGTGTGCACTACCTGGTCGGGCTGCGCGGTATCGCCGCCGCGAAGGACGGCGAGGCGGCGGGACGCGGCGGCTGGCTCACCGGTACGGCGATCACGCAGGCCAAGCCGGGTGCGAAGGACGGCACGGTCGTGGTCCTGCGCGGCACCAGGCTGGAGGAGGTCACCGTCGCCGAGACGTCGGTGACCGTGGAGCGCTCCCTCACCCTGCCGGCCGGCGGACCCCTCGCCGTCGACCGGGCCGCCGGCCAGATCTGGGTCGCCGACAACACCAACAGCCTGCTGCGCAGGGTCGATTCGGCCGGCTTCGCACTGGACGGCACCGAGATCACACTCGGCGCCGGTGCCGCGGTGAGCTTCCTGGAGTGGGACACCGAGCACGGTGTGCTGTGGGCGGGGCGCGGTGCCGCACTGGAGGCGTACGACATCTCCACGGGCAAGCTCGCCGCCTCCTTCGAGTCGGACCCCGGGGACTCCGTCGCCGATGTCGCCGTCGACCCGGGCTCCGACCAGGCCTTCGCCGTGTGGCAGGACTTCGGCAATCCGCCGGAGGAGGGGGACGGCGTCGGACGGCTCGCGGTCTACGACACGGCGGCTCTGAAGGACTCCGGCGAGGATGTCGAACTTCCGGGCGTCCACGGCCAGTTGGGCGCTTCCTCCATCGCGGTGACGCCGGGCGGCGAGTCGGTGTTCGTGGGGAGCCCGGCCGACGGCTCGGTCACCACGTTCCAGCGGCCTCCGGCTCCGTCCGAGTCACCGACACCCACCGAATCGCCCACGCCGTCCGGCTCCCCGTCGCCGTCCGACGGGCCCTCGGAGCCGGAGCCGGATCCCAGTGGCACCGATGCGACCGGTGATCCGACGGCCGACCCGTCCGCCTCGGACGGCGTGGTCCCCATCGACATCCCGACGTCCAGCGGGGACAACGGAGGCAACGGGACCGGAGGCAGTGTCGGTGGCAGCGGAGACAGCGGCTCACTGACCACGACCACCGGTGGCGGCTCGGCGGCCACATCCGGCGAAGGCATCCTCGCCTCCACCGGCACCACCGTGCTGCTGACCGCCGGAACCGCCGCCGCCCTGTTCGCCGGCGGCACCGCAGCGGTCCTGTGGCGCCGCCGAGCGGCCACAGAGTAGAGACGTCAGCTCCGCAGAAGCCGGACGGGCTGAAATCAGCCCGTCCGGCGTTTGAGGACGAGGCCGCAAGGCCGATACGGGGGTCTGGGGGCGGAGCCCCCAGCGGGGTCCCAGGGGCGGAGCCCCTGGTGGTAGAGACCCTACGCATCAGTGCTGTTGCGGTTTCTGCGGCGTCGCCTCGCTCGGGCGTACGACGACGTATCCCTCACCCTGCAGCATCAGCTGGACCGCCTCCCCCGAGCCGCCGCGGATCATCGAGCCGATGGACTGCGAACGGTGCAGGCTGGTCTGGAGGTTGGCCGTCCAGCCGACGATCGCGTCCGTGTCGACGTACACCGGGTACTGCGGCGAGACCGGGATGACCAGCGGATTGCCCTCGCAGACCAGGCCGAGCCTGCCCTGCCCGGTGAAGACGCTGTTGAACAGGCCGCCGCCGGTCATGCCCGCGCCCTTCACGGTCTTGATCTCGTACGACAGTGAGGCGTCGAAGCACAGGACGTTGCGGCCGTTGACGGTGAAGACGTCGCCGGGGTCGATGTCGACGATGAAGCAGTTCTGCGCCTCCTGCGCGAACCAGGCCTCTCCCTGCCCGCGGACCGCCATGAGCGACAGCCCCTCCCCGGTGACGGCGCGCTTGAGCATGCCGCCGACTCCCTGGCCCTTGCGCTCGAACTGCAGGTTTCCCCGATAGGCGATCATCGCCCCCTGTCGTGCGAGCATCTCGCCGTTGATCATGTATCGGATCGACTTGGCGTTCTGCACGCTCATGCCCACGGTGGTGGCGGGCTGCACCATGTACTCACTGGAAAACAAGTCACCCTTCATGCGGGCATCGTGTCCCGGACGTGCACGTTCCGCCATCCGGCGACGGAATGAGAAGCATCGCCGAAGGTATCCGTCTGCGGAACGAAAGACGGGGCGGCCGACGCCCGCTCGCGTCGGCCGCCCCTGTGGGGGGTGGCGGTCTGAAGTTGTCAGCCTGGTCAGCAGGCCGTCAGAAGGTCAGCTTCCAGTTGTTGAGGGTGCCGGTGTCCTGGGCGGCGACGTCCTGGACGCGGAGCTTCCACGTGCCGTTGGCGGTCTCGCTGGAGGCGTTGACGGTGTACGTGGTCTTGACGTCGTCGGCCGAGTCCGAGCCGGACGCCTTCAGCCGGTAGCTCGTACCGTCCGGGGCGATCAGGTCGACGACCAGGTCACCGCGGTAGGTGTGGGTGATGTCGACGCCGACCTGGAGGGCCGAGGGGGCGCTGCCCGTGCGGCCGGTGACGGCGATCGGGGACTCGACGGCCGAGCCGTTGTCCGGGATGGAGACGGCCGAGGTGCTGGTGAAGGTGGTGCCCCCCGTGGAACCGCCGGTCCCGCTCACCGCCTGCACCGTCTTGGTCGCGTCCGCCAGACCCGCACCACAGCCGCCCGAGCAAGTACCGGGCAGAGCACGCGAGTTGGTCTTGATCGCGGACTCGATCTGGGCCGGGGTGAGCGAGGACTTCGCCGACTTGGCCAGCGCCGCGAGGCCCGCGATGTGCGGGGCGGCCATGCTGGTGCCCTGGTAGTAGGCGTACGACTCCGAAGCCGGGCCCTGCGCACCGGAGTTCAGCGTGGACAGGATGCCGTTGGCGGTGGTGGTCCTGGTCTCGCCGCCGGGGGCCGCGATGTCGACGGTCGAGCCGAAGTTGGAGTAGTAGGTCCTGGAGCCGGCGCGGTTGAGCGCGGCCACGGAGATGACGTTGTTGCAGCTCGCCGGGGAGTAGTTGGCGGCGTTGGCGTTGCTGTTGCCCGCTGCGACGACGACCGTGGTGCCGCGGTTCACGGCGTTGTTGATCGCGGTCTGGGTGGCGCTGGTGCAGGCGCCGCCACCGCCGAGGCTCATGTTGATGACCTTGGCGACGTTGGTGTTGGCGGGCACGCCGGAGACGGTGCCGCCGGACGCCCAGGTGATGGCGTCGATGATGTCGGAGTCGTAGCCGCCACACTTGCCGAGGACGCGCACCGGGGAGATCTTCGCGTTGTACGCGATGCCGGCGACGCCCTTGCCGTTGTTGGTGGCGGCGGCGATGGTGCCCGCGACGTGGGTGCCGTGCCAGGAGGAGGTGCTGCCCTCGGCCTGGCCGCACTCGCCGTCCGCGTACCAGTCGCCCGGGTCGGCCGGGTTGCTGTCGCGGCCGTTGCCGTCGACGGCGACCGCGGTGTCGGCGATGAAGTCGTAGCCGCCGACGATGTTGGAGGCGAGGTCGGAGTGGGTGACGTAGCCGGTGTCGATCACGGCGACGGTCACGCCGGTGCCGGTCGCGGTGTCCCAGGCGCCCGGTACGCGCATGCCCGCGGTGGACTCGAACAGGTCCCACTGCTTGCTGTACTCGGTGTCGTTCGGGTCCGCGAGGGGCTTGTTGAGGCGGTCCGGAACGACGTACGCGACCTGCGGGTCGGCCTGGTACTCGGCGACGACGTCGGCGACCGCGGCCTTGCTGAGCTTCGCGCCCAGGTCGACGAGCGCGGCACCGGTGCCGAGGCGGCGCTGGAAGTCGAGGTTCTCGCCCGCGTCCTTGCCCTTGGCCTCGGCGTCTTCGGCGGCGTCCTTGTTCGACTTGGCCTCACTGGCGCCGGACTTGTAGCCGACGATCAGCCGCTCGGCGGGGGCCGCCACGGCGGCGGCGGTGGTCTGCTCGGCGGCGGCAGCCTTCGTCTGCTCGGTGGGGACGGCGGCGACCGAGGTGGCGGTGCCTGCCAGCAGCGTCGCGGATATCGCGGTGACGGATATCAGCGTCCGTCTCGCGGAGCGTGAAGTACGCAAGAGTGTGTGCCTTTCGGGGGCCGGCTCCGGGGCGAGGCGCCCAACGTGACGCGACGGAGCAGCGTTCGAATCGCTTCGTCGTCGAAGCGGCGGGGGGTGCGATCGAAAAGACAGGTGCGATCAGAAAGACGCGGCGGCCGGCCAGGCGCGAGCGACCCTTGAGGGGGTGACCTATGGGTCAGCTGTGTTCGAACAATAGGCGGGACCCTGATCCTCCGGATACGGGGAAAACCCTCGATCCCTGCCCGAGATCCCCCTACGGGCCGCCCAGTTGAGGACCGGAAGACACCGCTTTCCCCCGCTCGGTCCGCTCTCGTCCCGCCGTTCCGCATCGGACGGCGGAACTGCTGGCCTTGGTCAAGTTAGGTTAGCCTTACCAGGCGTTGGTCCCTCGCTGAAGGATGCGTTCCATGAACTCGCCGCGCCCTGCACCCACTTCGTACCCTCGAGCTCTTTCCCGTCGTGGCGTTCTCGGAGCGGCCGGTGCGGTCGGTCTCGGCGCCGTACTCACGGCGTGTGGCGGTGCCTCCGACAGCTCGGACAGTGAGGCGACGGGGGACGGAACTGCCGGCGGGGCCTGGAGCTTCAAGGACGACCGGGGGAAGACGGTCAAGGCCGACAGCACGCCGAAGCGGCTGGTCGCGTATATCGGCGTGGCTGCCGTTCTGCAGGATTTCGGGATCGAGTGCACTGGTGTGTTCGGGCCTGCGACGCTGGAGAACGGTGAGCCCGACTTCCGGGCCGGTGATGTCGACGTGGACAAGGTGCCGAACCTCGGCAACGTCTACCCCCAGTTCAACGTCGAGAAGTACGCCGAACTGCGCCCCGACCTCCTGATCGCCCAGATGACCGAACCGCCGGCGCTCTGGTACGTCCCCGAGGAGTCGGCCGAGAAGATCGAGTCGCTCGCCCCCAGCGTCGGCATCCTCACCACGAAGAGCTCGCTCACCGAGGTGATCGGCCGCTTCACCGAACTCGCCGCCTCTCTCGGCGCAGACGTGAAGGCAGACAAGGTCACCGCCGCCAAGAAGCGCTTCGAGACGGCCTCGGAAACCCTGCGCCAAGAGGCCAAGGCACGCGGCGGCCTGAAGGTCATGGCGGTCTCCGCGTCGGCCGACCTTCTGTACGTCGCCGCCCCGGACGCCTTCACGGATCTGCGCTACTACAAATCGCTCGGTGTCGAGTTCGTCACCCCTGAGAAGACGGGCCAGGGCGGCTTCTGGCAGGAACTCAGCTTGGAGAACGCCGACAGGTACGAGGCCGATCTGATCCTCGTCGACAACCGCGTCGGCAACCTCCAGCCCGCCGAGCTGAAGAAGACCAAGCCGACCTGGGCCCGCCTGCCCGCCGTACAGGCGGACCAGACGATGGAGTGGGCCAACGAGGAACGCTTCAGCCACGCCGGGTATGCGCCGCGCCTCGAGCAACTCGCGGCGGCGGTGAAGGGGGCAGAGGCCGTGACCGAGTAGGCGGTTCGAAGCTGCGGGTCCGTCGTGGCTGGTCGCTCCCCCACTCTCGGCTCCTCCCCCACTCTCGGCTTCGCTCGAGCGGGGGGACCCCCCATGAGCGGGGGGACCCCCATCGCGGCGGAGCCGCAAATTGAAACAGCCCCGCGCCCCTACGGGGCGCTAGGCGTCCGCCGCCGCGAGGAACTGCGTGGCGGCGAGTTCGGCGTAGAGCGGGTCGGCGGCCACGAGTTCGCGGTGGGTGCCGACGGCCCGTACCTCGCCCGCGTCCATGACGACTATGCGGTCCGCCATGGTGACCGTGGACAGCCGGTGCGCGACGACCAGGACCGTGGTCGTACGGGCGACATCGGCGACGGTGTCGCGCAGTGCCGCTTCGTTGACCGCGTCGAGCTGGCTGGTGGCCTCGTCGAGCAGCAGCAGCCGGGGGCGTCGCAGCAGGGCGCGGGCGATGGCGACCCGCTGGCGTTCGCCGCCGGAGAGCTTGGTGCCGCGGTGGCCGACGAGGGTGTCCAGGCCGTTCGGCAGCCGGTCGACGAGGCCGTCGAGGCGGGTGGTCTTCAGGGCGCGGAGTACGTCGTTCTCGTCGGCGCCGGGGTTGCCGAGCACAAGGTTGTCGCGGAGGCTTCCGGAGAGGACAGGTGCGTCCTGCTCCACGTAACCGATGGCGGACCGAAGTTGGGACACATCCCAGTCGGCGAGATCCCGGCCGTCCAGCGTGATCCGGCCCTCGCCCGGGTCGTAGAACCGCTCGATGAGGGAGAAGACGGTGGTCTTGCCCGCGCCTGACGGTCCGACGAAGGCGGTCATGCCGCGCGGCGGGATGGTGAAGGTCACGCCGTGGTGGACGTACGGCAGGTCGTCGGCGTACCGGAAGCGGACGTTCTCGAAGGCGACCGCGGCGGGTTCGGCGCCGGGGCTGGGCAGCGGCGCGGGTTCGGTCGCCGACTCGGCGGGCAGCTGCCGGGCCTCCTCGATCCGGGCCAGGGCGGCCGCACCCGTCTGGTACTGCGCGACGGCGCCGACGACCTGCTGGATAGGCGACATCAGATAGAAGACGAACAGCAGAAAGGCGACCAGCGTGCCGATGTCGATAGCACCGGTCGCGACCCGCGCCCCGCCCACCGCGAGCACGGTGATGAACGCGATCTGCATCGACAGACCGGCCGTGTTCCCGGCCAGCGCCGACCACTTGGCGGCCTTCACGCTCTGCCGCCACGACTCCTGGGCTGCGGCGTGCACGGCCTGTTCCTCACGGTGCTCGGCCCCGGACGCCTTGACGGTACGCAGCGCGCCCAGGACCCGCTCCAGTGAGGCACCCATCGCGCCGACCGCGTTCTGCGCCTGCCTGCTGGCCCGGTTGATACGGGGCACGATCACCCCGATCACCGTGCCCGCGCCGAATACCACGCCCAGGGTGACGGCGAACAGCACAGGGTCGACCACCCCCATCATCACGAGCGTGGCGACGAGGGTCAGTCCGCCCGTACCGATACCAACCAGCGAATCGGTGGTGACCTCGCGCAGCAGTGTGGTGTCGGAGGTGATCCGGGCCATCAGATCGCCGGGTTCGCTGCGGTCGACGGCGGCGATACGCAGCCGCAGCAGATGCGACACCAGCGCGCGCCGCGCCCCGAGCACCACGGACTCGGCGGTGTACCGCAGTACGTAGCCACCCAGCGCCCCGATCGCGGCATTGGCGACCACGAGCGCGGACATGGCCAGCAACGCCCCGGTGATGGCACGGTCGTGCTGCAGGTCGTCGATCAACCCGCGGGCCACCAACGGCAACGCGAGCCCCGTCGCCCCGGTCATCAACGACAGAACCGCCCCGCCCAGCAACGCCCAGCGATGCGGCCGCACATATCCGAGCAACAGCCGCCAAGGCGGCACGGCGGGCGGGGCAGACGGCTCGGAATCCTGCACGGCGCTCCCCGTATGGCATTGATGACACCCTGACGTGGTTGGAACTGTAGCCGTACGCTGGTCGCCACTATCAAGACGGTTTACGACGTACGACGAACTCGATGACAGTTGGTGGCGATCGGGAGGTCACGGGGGTGGAAGGGCGCAGCCCTGCACGGGTTCGCAATGAGCTGGCGGCCGAAGTCGTCGACGTATTACAGGAGTCGGCCACGGTGCGGCACGGAAGCAGCGTCGAGCTGTGGGTGAGCATGCTGGGCCAGGAACTGGGCACGCCGGTGGAGCCGTTACGCAGCGAGGCGCTGCGTCCGTGGCTGCTGCGCCTGGTGGAGAACTGCACACAGATCCCTGACGGTCTGTCATGTCTGGTGCGCTGCCTGGGATATGTGGAGCAGCAGTCCGTCGCCATCGCGTCGCTGCGGCGTCTGGTGGACGAGTGGGAGGCGGTGGATTTCTTCGACGGCGCCGATCTGCATCCCCTGCGGCCGGTGCTGCGCGAGATGCGGTCGTCGGCGGGCCTCGCGGCGATGATGCGGCGGGCCAGCCGGTCGCGTATCCAGGAGCTCCCCGAGTGGTGCGACACGGGCTGGGCGGTCTTCCTGCGCCTTGCCGGGGACAATTCGGCCGCGAACGAACTCCCGGTGAGCATGGCGTTCCTGGCGCTGGCCGCCGATCAGCTCATGGAGGACGGACAGAGGGAGGCGGCGGAGCTGCTGCGCCGCTGGAACCGTGGGCAGGCCCGCGCGTGGGGGCTGGAGGACAAGATGGCGGACTGGCAGCGCGGTGGCGCCGTCCAGCCGCCGCCCTCCCTGGTGCCGGCCTACCTGATGATCCAGTTCGAGCCCGACGGTGTGGATCCCGACCGTTACTACCTCTCCCACTGGCGGCAGTCGGACGCGGAGGGCTGGCATCCCGTGCCGGGCGAGACGCTGCACCTGCACCGCGACGATCTTCCCCGCGAGGTCGAGCAGCTCATCGAGCAGACCGAGGAGCGGTGGGCGGATTTGAGGCAACCGGTCGTCCTCGAGTTCATCCTCCCGTGGGAATTGCTGGGCGAGCCGGTGGAGTGGTGGCACAAGGAGTCGTCCTCGTCGTCCCCGACACCGCTGGTGATGGACTACGCCGTCCTGGTCCGCAGCTTCGAGCGGCTGCGCAAGGCGGCCTGGCACCGGCCCTGGCACAAGAAGTGGCGTCATCTCAAGGAGAAGCCGGCGGACAGCCACTCGTACTGGAACCGTCCCGACCGGTCGCACTTCCACCTGGAACTGGAGCTGAAGGAGGACGAGCACGCGGTGTGCCTGGTGCTCAGCCAGCCGCCGGGCACCGACTCGCCGTCCGGCCAGCAGGAGTACATGGCGGCTCTGCGCGCCGGCATACCGGCGATGATCTGGCATCGCGGCGACTGCGACGACCCCGCCTTCAAGGAGGCGGTCGCCGACATCGTGCAGGACAGAGGGCTGGCAGGCCTGGTGGAGCGGGCCGGAAAATGGCGCAGGGAGGCTCTGGCGGTGGGGCCGGAGGGATGGGACAACCATGTGGGGCGCCATCTCGCGATCCTGGTCGACGATCCGGAGCGCAGACCCGGCCCCTCCGGGCCGGACCGTGCGCCGGTGAAGCCTTGAACCGGCCGTACGGACGCACGCCCGTGGACCGCGCGCACCCGGCGAGGAAGGGGCGTCACGCCGTGCACCTGGATGCTTCCGCTGACGCACATGTGTTCCACCCTGGCGCCGGGACCCCAGTCATGCCGGGCATGCTGTCGCCCACGCCTCGCATGAGCCCCCGCACGCACTTGCCCGGAGAGCGGACGCACTGCGAGGCTTTGCCCGTGGACGTCACGCATGCCCGCGGTCTGCGGGACTCCGCGGAACTCTCACCGTCACCGCGACGCCATGAGAGCACCTATGCACGATGACGACGGGCAGCGGCCCCCACCTGCTACGCGGGCACGGCAGGAGGCCGCACACGTCCTGAGCAGGCTCGGCCGGCCGGGCGGACAGGAGCCCGCGGAGGCGGTCCTCGTCATCGACACCCACGTGACGATGAAGCTGTGGGACCGAGCCGTCGGGGAGCTGGCCGACGAGCTGGATGGGGCGGGAGACTTCACCCGGGTGCGGGTGGTGCGCCTGCTGAGGACGGACGAGACCGATCCGGCGCGGATGCGCCTGGAGGAACCGCTCGGCGACGCCGCTCGGGTACGCCGCCTGGTGCTGGTGCTGACCGACGGGCTGGCCGCCGGATGGAGATCGGGCGCCGTACTGCCCCTGCTGCGCGCGTGGGGGCGTACGTGCTCTGTCGCCGTGGTGCACATGCTGCCGCAGCAGCTGTGGTTCCGTACGGGGCTCGACGTCTCCCGGGTGCGGATCCGCGCCCCGCGCGCCTGGGCGGCCAACAGCGAGTTCGACTGGGAACCACGCGTCGCCCCGGTGGAGTTACCCGACTCCGGCGAACACGGGACCGACAGGCACGAGACGGACAGGCACGAGACCGAAAGGGACGACACCGGCACCGTCGTCGTACCGGTCCTCGCGCTGACCAACCGCTGGGCGCAGGCCCTGACACGCCTGGTCTCGGGGCAGGAGCCGCACTGGCTGGACCTGTCCGCCATTCAGGCCAGGGAGTGGAAGCGCAGGCCCGACGCCGCGCGCGCCCTGCCCTGGGCGGAGTACGTGCCCGACCCGCAGAGCACGGTGCCCGCGGCGGAGCGTGTCTCGGACTTCCGGGCGGGCGCCTCCCCCACGGCGTTCACCCTCGCGACCCGGCTGTCCGCCGCGCCGTTGAGTCTTCCCGTCATCCACCGGATCGTGGAGACCACTCCGGGCGCGGGTCCGGTCCACGTGTCGGAACTGCTGATGAGCGGTCTGGTCCGGCCCAGCGGAGTGCGGGGCGAGGGCCCGGCGGACGTGACGTTCGTCTTCGCTCCCGACATCCGCGAGGAACTCCTCGCGCTGGGACGCCGGAGTGACACCGCGCGGATTCTGCGTGACGTACGCGCGTTACTGGCCGACGAGGCAGAGGAAGGCGGCTCGCCTCTGCCGCCGCCCACCGAACCGCTGGACACCTTGGCCATGCCGCGCGTGAACAGTCGCAATATCGCATTCCTCCGCGTGGAGCTCGCTGCTCTGCGGGCGTTGTCCGGCCGCTATGCGCAGCGCACCGACATGTTGGCCAGAGTGTTGCACTGGCACGATCGGCGATACGCAGTCAGCCTGGAGAAAACACCACACATTTCGACGGGCCCCGCACCGTCCGGCTCGGGGACAGCTGAACACGGTGATTCCCCCATTTCTCGTAACGTTTCTGAAGGAGCATCGGAGATGTCGACTACGCACCCGCGAACGGTGCCGGGGGACCGCACATCACAACCGCGCGTCTGGGGAAATCTGCCGCCCCGGAACCCCAATTTCACCGGCCGCATGGAGTTGCTGGAACAGCTCGACGAGCGTCTGCGGGAAGGCACGACCACGGTTCTGCCGGAAGCGATTCATGGTATGGGAGGTGTCGGCAAAACACAGCTCGCCATCGAGTACGCGTATCGCCACCAGTCGGAGTACGACATCGTGTGGTGGATTCCCGCGGAGCGGCCCGGCCAGATCGGGCAGGCGCTGGTGGAGCTTGCCGGGCGCCTGGGTATCGAGACCAGCACCGAAGCCAATATCGCCGGACCCGCGGTCCGCGAGGCGCTGCGCGAGGGGCGGCCCTTCTCCCGCTGGCTGCTCATCTTCGACAATGCCGACAGTCCGGAGCAGGTACGTCACTATTTCCCCACCGGCGGCAACGGAACGATCCTTGTCACCTCCCGCAACCGGCGGTGGGGGCTGGTCGGCGGATCCCTCGAAGTGGATGTGTTCACCCGCGAGGAGAGCAAGGAACTGCTGCGCCGCTCCGGGCCGCCGCTGCAGGACGACGAGGCCGATCAGCTGGCCGAGGCACTGGGCGACCTGCCCCTGGCACTGGAACAGGCGGCCGCCTGGCGGGCGGAGACGGGAATGCCCGCCTCCGAATACCTGCGGCTGTTCGAGAGCAAGCGCACCGAACTCCTCGAAGTGGCCCCGCCGCCGGACTACCAACTGCCTGTCGCCGCAGCCTGGAATGTGTCCCTCGACCATCTGGAAACCCGCAGCCCGTCAGCTCTGCGGCTGCTGCAGCTGTGCTCCTATTTCGCCCCGGACCCGATCTCCCGGTCCATCTTCTCCGGCCTCGGGAACAGCAGCATTTTCCCCGAGCTGGACGCGACGCTGAACGATCCAATGAGGCTCGCCAGGGCCATAAGGGAGGTGAACCGCTACTCCCTGGCGCGGATCGACCATCGCACGAACTCCATTGAGATGCATCGCCTGGTGCAGCTCGTGCTGAACAACCGCATGACCCCCGAGGAGCAGTCCCGCATGCGCCATGGCGCCCACACCCTGCTGGCCGCCGCCGACCCGAAAAGTCCGACCAGCCCGGCCAGTTGGCCACGGTATGCGGAGCTCTACGGTCATGTCATCGCCTCCGAAGCGATCAAGTCCGACCAGCCGTGGGTACGGCAGCTGGTCATGAACATTGCCAATTACCTCTACTACTGGGGCGACCACGACGTGTCGCTCGACTTCTCCGAACAGGCCTGGGAGTCCTGGCGCACCATTTTCGGCGAGGAGGACCAGCAGACACGCCTCATGGGTCAGTGGCTCTGCTTCGTGTATATGGTCGTGGGCCGCTTCGACGACGCGGCCAGGCTGGTGGCCCAGCTCAGGGAGATCTACGCGCGGACCGCGCCCGCCGACGGCGAGGACACCCGAGAGGACGCCCTGGACGCGATGAACATGGAGGCCGCCGTACGCCGCGCCGAAGGCAGGTTCGCCACCGGGGCCGAGTTGGACGAGATCGCGTACGAGCGGGCCCGCAGGGCCTTCGGGGAGGACGATCCCACCACCCTCAACACCGCCCACAACCTCGGGGTGAGCCTGCGCCTGGCCGGTGAGTTCGGCCGGGCCCTGGAGCTGGACCAGCACACGCTGGCACTCAAGCTGCGGGTGTTCGGCCGCGACGACCAGCGGACTCTCATCACCGAGAACTCCGTCGCCATCGACGTGCGGGAGATGGGGGACTACGTCGGTGCGCGTGCCCTCCAGGAAGCCGCACTGGAGGCGTTCCGCGATGTGTTCGGCAGCGGAAACCCCGCCACCATCGGTGTGATGCGCCAGCTCAGCGAGGCCTGCCGTAAGGCGGGCGACCACGCCCGCTCTCTCGAACTGGCCACGGAGGCCTACGGAAGGTTCACCCGGCGCTACGGCGACGCCCACCCCCAGTCGCTGTCCGCCGCGCTGGCCCTGTCGGTGGCCCTGCGCCAGAACGGCGACCTGCAGGCGGCCCGCGCGCGCGGCGTCAACGCCTGCAAGGACTACCGCCAGGTCTACGACCCGAACCATCCGCATGTCCTGGCCTCGGACGTCAACCTCGCGGTCACCCTTAGGCTGCTCGGCCAGCCGGAGGAGGCGCACCGCCTGGACGAGACCGCTCTCGCCTCCCTCACCGAGCGGCTCGGCGCGGCTCATCCCACCACCCTCAACTGTGCGATCAACCTCGCCAGTGATCTCGCCGCTCTGGGCAACCACGCCGAGGCCCGCACCCGGGGCGAGACGACGCTGCCACTGTGCCTGTCCACCTTCGGCCCGGACCACCCGACCACGTTGGCGTGCTCCGTGAACCTCGCGATGGACCTCATCGCCGTCGGTGCCGAGGAAGAGGGCACCGCACTCCGCCAGGACACTCTGGAGCGGATGGAGCGGGTTCTCGACGCCCCACGGCTGCGAGCCGACCCGGGCACCGCACACCCGGCCACGGTGGAGGCCAAGGAGGGCCTGCGGGCCAACTGCGACATCGACCCGCTGAGGCTGTGAAGTCCGGTGCGGGACCGCGCCCCGCAAGGGGCGCGGGGCTGTGACATATGCGGCTCCGCCGCGATGGGGATCCCCCCGCTCGAGCGAAGCCGAGAGTGGGGGAGCGACCAGCCCCCACCGGCCCGCGGGTTCATCACCGTTCTTCCAGGTTCTTCCAGCGGAGCGCTCAGCCCTGGCCCAGCCACTCCGCGAGGCGTACGGGGTCCGGGGCCCGGCCCTGGGCGGCCTCGACCGCCTCGTGTACGGCACGGGCCCGCTCCGGAAAGTGGAGCAGCAGGCGGGAGGCGGCGTTCCGGACCTGTCCCTCACCGGCAAGCGCCCGGCCCAGACCGGCCCAGGCTGCCACGGGTGCGCCTTTGCCGGAGAGCTGCGCGACGAAGGCGGCTCGGGCTCCGGCCCGGTCGTCGCAGGCCAGCAGGACGTCCGCCGCGGTGACGCCCTCGACACCGGCGGTATCTCCGGAGCCCTGGGCGGCAGCCCGCCGCCAGGCCCCGTCGGGCTCGCTGAGGCGGTGCCGGACCAGGATGGCCGCGCTGTCCAGGAAACGGGCTTCACTGTCCGGCACCAGTTCGGGCTCGGCGGCCAGGCCGACCGGCGCGCGGTCATCGCCCCGCTGCCAGGCCCGCACGGCCTCCTCCACGGCCACGGCGGGAGGCCGTAGATGGTGCGCACGCCAGCGGGCCCGGTGGTCGGCTGCCGCTTCCCGGGCCAGCTGCGACTCGGCGTCCGGCACGGGGTCGGCCAGCCACTGGGCGCACTGCTCGCGCAGCCCCTCGATCACGTACCGGCCCAGGGACGTCAGCCTCTCGTGGCCCCGCACCAGGCGCAAAGTGGACCACACCTGCGTACGCCACAGAGCGAATTCGAAATGCGCCGGCGAGGCCTGGGCGACATCAGCGGTGTACCGATGTACGCGCCAGAAACGGGTGACCCCCGTAAAGGCGTAGATACCCTGCAACAAGCCGCTCAGTGGGCGAGGATCATCCCGCCAGGGGGCGTAGAACAGCTCCTCCGGATCCTGTGTGGCCTCGGCGATGCTCAGCGGTTGCAGGTGGATCAGGCCGCTCAGCTTGGTGTGCTGGAACTCGTGCACCAGCGTGGCGGCGAGTTGCGGTACGTCGTCCGGACAGGACGCCGTGACACCTCCGAATCCGTCCCCGGCCGTCCCGCTGTACGGCCGAAACCTTTCCGTCGTCGGCGTGGGAGTCATCGACAGCAGCCCGTGTCGCATGGCCTCGGCGCTCTCCGGCTCGTCCCGCAGCAGGATCTTCCACGCGTCGACGAGCATGCCCTCCCATGCCTCGGCCTCGGCGGCGGACAGGAGTCGGGGCTCGCTCGGACGAGGGAACGTCCGGTGGGGGTCCAGTTCTTCGAGGGACAGGCGCTTGGGACGTTCTCCAGACTCCAGTACGACGTGGCGTACGGCATGCCAGTCAGGGCTGTTCGCCTCCGCGTCCCGCGGGACCAGCACCTGGCCGCACTCGCCGCTGATCCTCAACTCCCCTTGTCGCGCCTCGACTTGGGCCACGCTCCACGGCTCACGCACGGGCAGCACCGCGCACCCCAGTGTCGGTAGCGGCACCAGGCCCCGGCGCACCGGTACGACCAGCGAGAAGTCCAGACCGGCCCGGGCTCCGGCTGCTGCGGCCAGCGCCGACAAGTGCCCGAGCACCACCCACAAGGGAGCGTCCTCTGAGGACTTGCCTCGCATCTGACGCAGCGCGAGGGACGCCCACATGCCCGTGGGCGGGGACATCAAGACATCCTCGAACACCTCGGGTGCCTGCCGCTGGACGCGTTCGAGGAGGGACCAGGCGTCCCGGTGCGACAGCGCCGCCCCATACGCCTGCGGAGGATCGTCTTCGGGAACGCCCTCGTCGAGGGCCCGCAGAAGCAGCAACCGACGGCTGCGCTCGGCGGCCAGTATCTCCGCGACCACGGCGCCGCCGCCCTCGCCTCGGGCAAGGGTCCGTAAGCTTGCCGCCGACAGTTGGTGGAACGGCAGGTCCGCCGAGGCAGAGGGCTCACCCGGCATGAGCACTCCTCAGCACCGAGCCTATGCCCTCAGTCGAAACGTGACGGGCTGTGCCCCGGTTCCCTGATGGACTGAGGGTTGTGCCCCGACTCCGTGATGGACGGGTCGTCGATTTGGTGCAGCAGCCGCTCCAGCGACTCGGCGACGGCCGTGTTGTCCATGGAGCGCAGCGCTTCAAGAGAAACCCCCGAGAGATCTACGAGACCGGACTCGACGGCAGGCATCGATCGCTCCACGGCTGCCAAGTCCCCTCCCGTATCCCGTAATTCCATGTCCGCGCGGTCCGTGCCCTCATCATGATGACCCAGCAGGCCTCAAGCCGAAACCCCGCGACCAGGCCACACCGCGAGATCGAGTCAGCCATGTCGCCGGGCCAGTCGGGCCGCCTCATGGTCGACTCGGGCCACTTCCGAGGAGGGCCCCTCCAGCAGACGTACGGCCTCCAGGAGCTGATCGAGCGTGCCCGGATAGCGCAGACAGGTGCGTACGATCCCGTAGACGTCCGTCCTCAGCCGGGGATCCCTCGGGCTGTTCGCCGCGATCTCGGCGCTGATGCTGTCGAGCAGCAGGGCCATGCTGTTCGCGTTGCGCAGGGAGGGAAGCGCCACCAACGCGTCCACGAGGTCCGCGAGTTCACGCAGCGGCAGGTCGGAAGGCAGACCGGTCAGACGGGGCAGACCGGCGACCGGCCGGGAATGTACGGGGTCTGTCGCGGACCCGAGGCGCTCACGCGCCGGCAGGCCGGCGTACCGATGGAACCGCTCCAGCTCGGCGGCGGACAGCACCTCGTACCAGTGCTCGACGCGGCTGGCGGCCAGCCTCCCCAGGCCGTCCGAGCGGTGATGGGCGCTCACCACTCCGATCACGGCGCCGTCGCACCACACCACGGCACCCGACATTCCCTCCCAGGGAGAGCGTTCCGGTTCGCTGTCGCCTCGTGGGGCGGCGACGGCCAGTTCAAGGGTGCCTTCCCGGCGGTTGGACAATACGGAGACCGTTCCCGTGAGGTGGCAGGAGTCCCGGTACTGGCTGGGAGCGCCGTCGTCGAGGAGGCGCATGCTGTCCTTGCGCAGTTTGAACCGGGGGAAGCCCACCGCGCTGAAGGGCAGCACCACGTCGGCGTCGGGCACCGCGGCGTAGCGAGGCCGCTCGGTGTCACCGGGCTCGGGCGGCGCGCCCGTGATCTCGAGCAGTGCGACATCGGCGGCCTCGGCGAGGAGCACGATGTGGGCGTCGGCGGTCCACTCCCCCGGCCGGTCGGCGTCGAGGCGCACCCGTACCGACGTCACCGGTCCTGCCACCACGTGCGCCGCTGTCAGCACGCACCGCTCTGACACCCGGTAGCCGGACCCGCGCCGCCCGGGCTGCCCACCGGGTCTGCTCACGAGCACTTCGGCGACCCGCACCGCCGCCAACCTCTGTGCCCGTACCTGCGTCTGAGCTGACATCGGACCGGCTCAGCGCTCGCGTTCCGCTTCATCTCCGCCCACCCAGGGCTGCGCCCCGGAGTCACGAAGGCGAGGCTCCAGGGTCAACGTGACCCGATGGGTGGTGCTGGTCCCCGTATGGCCCGCGGCACCGGCCTCCACGACCCAGAAGCGGACCCTGCCCTCCGCCGTACCGGACCGCTCCACGACGAACTCCGCCTCGAGCTCCACAGCGCCCAGCTCGAAGCGCAGCTCCTCGTCGCGCGCCGCGGACATGGCGGCGGAGAGCTCCGTACGCAACTGGGCGATCATTTCCGCGAGTTCAATCACATGGCCCCTTTACCCCCGGCGTGATCCCAGCACGCGTGGGGGACAGCGAGGGCCGGCTCGGCCCGGACCGCCGTCACGTCCAGGACGGATCGGCCGCATGGGCGTCGGCCGATCCGTCCTGGGGCTTCGATACAGCCGATGTCGCCGATATCTCCGATGTCATCGCTGCCTCCGTCGCCACCGTCGGCAGTTCGGCCCAGACGATGCGGCCGGACCGGTGCGGTGCGTCCCTGACGCCCCAGTCGCTGCTCAGCACGCCGACGAGCAGAAGCCCGCGGCCACCTTGGTCGTCGGGCTTCGGCTGTCTGCACGCCGGGAGCGTGCAGCCGCGGTTCTGGTCCTCGACCTCGATATGGAGCCGCTCTCCCGCGGCGCGGAGTCTGCACACGATCAGATCGCTCTCCGTGTGCGTGAGTGCGTTGGTGACGAGCTCGGAGGTCACCAGTACGGCGTTGTCACAGGTCTCGCGGCTGATGCCCCACTCGCCCAGCAGCTCCCGTACGTTCCTGCGGGCGGCGCCCACCGAGGCGGGGACGGCGGGCAGGCCGAACACGCCTGCCTTGTGGAGGAGTTCGTCTCCGGAAAGTCGGCCCAGGGACTGGGGGAAGGAGGGCGAAACCATCGCCGTACGCCTTTCGTCTGCAGAGCACAACACTCCGAGTTGCGGCCCGTGATCCCCCAACTGAGCTGCACAGCCCCTTCGTTCACCGGACCGGGGCGTACGACCACTGTGACATCTGCGGACAACGTCCCGCAACCAGCAAGTTGAAAATTGCATTTTGTAGGGCGCAGGCCGCCCCGGTCGACGATGATCGTGACAGACTGCGATGCATTGGCCCGGACCACGGGTGAGGAGGTAAGGCGTGACCTCGGAAACCGACTGGGGCGGCGCGCCTTCCGTCCTGCGCATGATCCTGGGCAAGCAGCTCGAGGAGCTGCGCAACCGGGCCGGTCTGACGTACGAGCAGGCGGCGACGGCGATCGGGGTGAGCCACTCCACGATCCGCCGGATGGAATCCGCCAAGGTGGCCCGGCTCAGGCTCGCGGACGCCGAGAAGCTGCTCCAGACCTACGGCGTCAAGGACCAGCAGGAGATCGACACCTTCCTGAAGTCGGTCCGGGAGGCCAACAAGCGCGGCTGGTGGCACACCTACCGTGACGTACTGCCCGACTGGTTCGCCGCGTATCTGAGCCTGGAGCAGGCGGCGCTGCAGATCCGGGCGTACGAGGCGCAGTTCGTGCACGGACTGCTGCAGACCGAGGCCTACGCGCGCGCCCTGCTCGGCGCCGGCAATCCGCACGCTCCAGCGGACGCCACGGAGCGCCGGGTCGCGCTGCGTATGCAGCGCCAGGAACTGCTGTCCCGTCCGAACCCGCCCCGCGTGTGGATCGTGATGGACGAGACGGTGCTGAGGTGGCCGGTCGGGGGACCCGAAGTGATGCGCGCCCAGGTCGACCACCTGATCGCGCTGAACGCGCTGCCCCATGTGACCGTACAGATCATGCCGTTCGGGAACGGCCCGCATCCGGCGATGCGGGCCGGCGCCTTCCATCTCTTCCGGTTCAGGGCCAGGGAGTTGCCCGACATCGTGTATCTCAGCGGCCTGGTGGGCGCTGTGTATCTCGACAAGGCCGACGACGTCCTGGTCTATCGCGAGGCCCTGGACCGGCTGGGCGCCCAGTCGACACCCGCCAGCAGGACCGAGGCTCTCCTCGGTGCGATACGCAAGGAGCTCTGAAGTGCACCACCACATACGCAACGGCGTGCCGTCCCGTGATCTCGGCGCGCAGGGCTGGTACAAGCCGTGGAGCGACGACGCGGGAGGCGCCTGCGTCGAAGTGAAGAAGCTGGGCGACGGACGGGTGGCGGTGCGTCAGTCCACCGATCCCGACGGTCCGGCCCTGGTTTTCACTCCCCGCGAGATGACGAGCTTCCTGACGGGCGTGAAGGCGGGCGACGCCGACTTCCTGCTCTGACTGCTCTGAGCAACCCCGGTCCGAAACACCCTTGTTGACCGAACTACCCTTGTTATCCGACGACTTGATGGGAGGGCCGCGTTGTCCGACAACGGATGGCCTGCCGACCGTATCGACACCGAGAGCGCGCACTCCGCGCGTATCTACGACTACATCCTCGGCGGAAAGGACTACTACCCCGCCGACAAGGAAGCCGGCGACGCCATGTCGCATGAGTGGCCCGCCCTGCCGATCCATATGCGGGCCAACCGCGACTTCATGAACCGCGCGGTGCGCTGGCTGGCCGAGGAGGCGGGTATACGCCAGTTCCTCGACGTCGGCACGGGCATCCCCACCTCCCCGAACCTCCACGAGATCGCCCAGTCGGTGGCCCCCGAGTCCCGCGTCGTCTACGTGGACAACGACCCCATCGTCCTCACCCTCTCCCAGGGCCTGCTGGCCAGCGCGCCCGAGGGGAAGACGTCGTACATCGAGGCCGACTTCCAGCACCCGGAGGCCATCCTCGACTCCGCCGAGTTCCGCGACACCCTCGACCTGTCCAAGCCGGTCGCGCTCACCGTCATCGCGATCGTCCACTTCGTGCTGGACGAGGACGACGCGGTCGGCATCGTCCGCCGCCTCCTCGAACCGCTCCCCTCCGGCAGCTATCTCGCGATGTCCATCGGCACCGCGGAGTTCGCGCCGGAGGAGGTGGGCCGGGTCGCGCGCGAGTACGCGGCACGCAACATGCCCATGCGGTTGCGTACGTTCCCGGAGGCCGAGGAGTTCTTCGAAGGCCTCGAACTGGTTGAGCCGGGCATCACGCAGGTCCACAAGTGGCGTCCGGACGGCAGCGATTCGGAGCCCATCCGGGACGAGGACATCGCCATGTACGGGGCGGTGGCTCGTAAGCCCTGAGCCAAGCCCTGTCCCGGCCGCAGGCACCGTTGAATGTTCCATTCAGCATCTCTAGCATCACTCGGTGGGTCCATTCACCCACTGAGGAGATCCCGTGCTCTCAGCCACTCGTGTCAGAGGTAGGAGACGGACGCGGCGACCGGCGATGTTGGTCGCCGCGCTGCTGACGGCCGCGGGGGTGGCGGCCCCGCCGTCGTCGTCCGCGGCGGAGCAGCCGCCGAGCGCCGTTCCGAAGGTGTGGCCGACTCCCCAGAGCATGAAGGCCGGTTCGGGTCGACTCACCGTCTCCGACCGGGTCGTGGAGGTCGTCGGCCCTCGGACCGACCCGTCGGCCCGACGGCTCGTCGAGTCCGTTCTGCGCGATGCCGGAGCCGACAAGATCATCACTGTGAGCGACGGTGACAAGCCTCCCGCCGCCGGGCTCACGGTCTACGTGGGCGGCCCGGACGAGAGCGGCGCCACCGGGAAGGCGCTGAAACGGCTGGGCGCCGAGCCGCCGACCGGCCTGGCTTCGGGCGGTTATGTCCTGGCGTCCGGGCGCAAGGACGGACGGGCCCTCGTCGCCCTGTCCGGCGTCGACCCCACCGGCACGTTCTACGCGGCCCAGACCCTGCGCCAGCTCGTCACCAAGACGCGCGGATCGCGTTCCGTACTCCCCGAAGTGGCCGTGCGGGACTGGCCGGCAGCCGCGCTGCGCGGGGTCATCGAGGGTTTCTACGGGACTCCCTGGTCGCACGCCGAGCGGCTGAACCAGCTGGACTTCTACGGTCGTACGAAGCAGAACGTCTACGTCTACTCGCCCAAGGACGACCCGTACCTGCGGGCGAAGTGGCGTGACGCCTACCCGTCCGCCGAACTGGCCCGGATCGAGGAGCTGGTGGACCGGGCCGACGCCAACCACGTCCGCTTCACCTACGCCCTGTCGCCGGGACTGTCGGTCTGCTACTCCTCGGACGCCGACATCAAGGCCCTCACCGCCAAGTTCGACTCGCTGTACGACATCGGCGTGCGCTCCTTCGCGATCCCGCTCGACGACATCAGCTACACGAAGTGGAACTGCGACGCCGACGAGAAGGAGTTCGGCACTGGTGGCGGCGCGGCGGGCACAGCACAGGCCCATCTGCTCAACCAGGTGTGGCAGGACTTCTCCGCCGACCACTCCGGCCTGCAACCGCTGGAAATGGTCCCCACCGAGTACTCCGACCTCGCCGACTCCCCCTACAAGAAGGCGCTCCGGGAGAAGCTTGACCCCTCTGTGGTCGTGGAGTGGACCGGCGTCGGCGTGATCGCGCCGACCATCACCGCCGACCAGGTCGAGCAGGCCCGCAAGGTGTACGGCCACCCGATCCTGATCTGGGACAACTACCCGGTCAACGACTACGTCACCAGCCGCCTGCTCCTCGGCCCCTACACCGGCCGCGAACCCGCAGTGGCCGCGGCGGCAACCGGAGTGACCGCCAACCCCATGGTCCAGGGCGAGGCGAGCCGGATCGCCCTGTTCACCTCCGCCGACTACCTCTGGAACCCGGACGCCTACGACCCCCGTACGTCCTTCCTCGCCTCCGTCCGCGACCTCGGCGGGCCCGCGGCGGCGAAATGGCTGCGGATCTTCGCCGAGAACAACTACTCCTCGCAGCTCGACGCGACCGAATCGCCCACGCTCACCCTGCTCATCGCCGCCTTCCGCAAGGCGTACGAGCAGGACAGCGGCCTCGACCAGGCCGCCGAGGCGCTCAGGGCGTACTTCTCCGACATGGCCGCCACGCCCCGCGAACTGCGCGCCCGGCTCGACAACTCCGGTTTCCTGACGGAGACATCCGCCTGGCTGGACAAGCTCGGCCGCTACGGCACGGCGGGACAGACGGCCGTGGACCTGCTCCTGGCGAACAAGGAGGGCGACGCCGACGCGGTCACCACGTACTGGAAGAAGCTCAGGGCCGAGCGCAAGGAGCTGGACGCGATTCCCCAGCAGGTCTCGCCGGGAGTGATGGACCAGTTCCTCTACACGACAGTGATCGAGAACGCGCCCGACCCCGGCGTCGACATCTCCTTCGATCCCGGTTCCCTCGCCTTGAAGCCCGGCACGACCGAGACCGTGACACTGGCTCTGACCGACAAGCGGTCCACGTCCGCCCGGACGGTCTCCTGGAGGCTCGACGTGCCCGACGGCGTAACCGCCGCACCCGACGAGGGCACCCTGACCGTCCCCGCCGGAGGCAGCGCCTCCACCACCGTCACCTTCACGGCGCAGGACGGCGCCGCAGACGGGGTCCGCTCCGTCGTGGCGACGGGCTCGGCGGACGGCACGGCCGTCCTGAACCGGGCGATCCCGGTCCAGGTCGGCGACGGCACGGGCACACCCCGGGCGCTGACGGCCAACTTCAGCGGCGCTTCGGTCAGTTCGATCGACCTGGACTCCGGGAAGAGCACCGACATCTCGGTGGGCAACAACCCCGGTGAGGTGATCCTCAGCGCGGACGGGCGCACCGCCTACGCCGCCAACCAGGGCTCGAACTCGGTCAGCGTCATCGATGTGGCGCGCGGAACGGTCACCGCCACGGTCGCCGTGGGGCGCGTCCCCGCCGGGCTCGCGCTCACGCCGGACGGCCGCACGCTCTGGGTCGCCAACTACTCCGACAACACGGTCCAGCCGGTGGACACCGCCGACCTCAAGGCAGGCACCGCCGTCCCGGTCGGCTCCGGTCCGGAGAACATGGCGATCACGCCTGACGGCAGGACGCTGTACGTGGCCGACATCCACGACAACACCGTCACACCGGTCGACCTGGCCACCCAGAAGGCCGGCGCTCCCATCCCGGTGGGCCCCCGCCCCTTCAACGTGGTGGCCGCACCCGACGGCAGGACGGTGTACGTGTCCAACTCCGGCGGTTCGACGGTCACTCCGATCGACACGGCCACCAACGACACCGAGCCGACGCTCCTGGTCTCCGGCCAGGCCTACGGTCTCGCCCTGTCCCCGGACGGACGGACCCTGTGGGTCAGCCCCAGTACCGGCGACACCGTCACCCCCGTCGACACGGTCACCGGCGCCCCCGGCACCACGATCAAGGTCGGCAGGTCCGCCTTCGACATCGCCCTGGACTGGAACGGCGCCAAGGCCTACGTCACCACCGCCGACGGAAACGTCCTGGTACCGGTCGACACCTCGTCGGGCACCACCGGGTCACCTCTGGCCACCGGCGCCTATCCGCTCGCGGTCGCGCTCACACCCGTACCCGTGGAGTAGCGGGCGTCAGCCCTCGAAGCCGCCGGGGACGTTGGCCAAGACGTAGACCAGCGGGCGTCGGCCGGCGGTCTCGCGAGCCTCGCCATCGACGGCCCGAGGTCAACCTAAAGAGTTCCAGGTTCGGGCTGACACACTCTCCCCCTAGCTTGGCCGAGGACAGAAATGACAATCCTCAACGGGGAGTGACCTGATGAGCAAGCTTCATCGTCTGGCCGGAGCCGCAGCTGCATCTGCGATCATGATCGGAACCCTGGGGGCGTCGCCTGCTGCTGCCGTCGCCCCGCCTCAACTACCTGCCGCCGTCCAGGGCGCATGCAGCGGCACGGCCACCGACAGGGTCTCGGTCGTCGTCGACAAGGGGTATATCAGGACTACTTACTACAAATCTGCCTCCGTCGTAAAGACCGTGTCCCGGGGTGCGTCCTTGGCTTTCTTCAAGGGCGTCAGGAACAGCCACGGAAATGAGTGGTTCAAGGTTCAGTACTCTGACCGCACCAACGACTGGTGTGGCTGGATCTACGCAGGTTCCGTCTGGTGGGAGGACTGAGCAGCGTTCCTGATCGGTGAATGGGCCAACCTGCCCGCGGGCTTCCCGCCGTATCGGCGCGTGCACCTGGTGTGGGCGGACGGCGGTTGTGCCGGGCCAGTCATCCGCTGCGTGACCGTCCCCCGCGCGTAGCGCCGTCCGGTGTCGATGCCGCCCCGGCGAGGGCGGTGCACTTCCGGACCACCGTCCTGCGATGCGGGCAGGAGCAAGTCCTTCAGTTCCAGCTGGGTTCGGCGGGCACGCGGCAGCGCACCTGCTTTCCGATTGCCGAGCGCCGTACGTGCCAGCCCGGCGCGAGGAGGTCGACCAGCCTGAGACGGCCCGTGCCGTCCGCGCTGGTGCAGTGACCGGAGACGTTCACGGGGTTGTGGCAGCAGAGCAGTGTGCGCCGATATTCGTTTCGTGCCGTGCGGGAAGCGCCTTACCGTGGCGCGGTGACGACTCAGTTGATCATTCTCAACGGCGGTTCCAGCTCGGGGAAGTCCGGGATCGTACGGTGCCTGCAGTCCGTACTGCCAGATCCGTGGCTGGCGTTCGGGTGCGACTCCTTCGTCGACGCGCTGCCCGCGAAGATGCAGTCGTCGGAGGAAGGGATCGCGTTCGCGGCGGACGGCGGAGTGAGCGTCGGGGCGGACTTCCGGGCGCTGGAGGCGGCCTGGATGGAGGGCGTCGTGGCGATGGCCCGTGCGGGCGCCAGAGTCATCATCGATGACGTCTTCCTCGGCGGAGCGGCGTCCCAGGAGCGGTGGCAGAAGGCTCTGGGTGGAACGGCCGTCTTGTGGGTCGGCGTCAGGTGTGAGAACGCGGTCGCCGCAGGCCGTGAGGTCGCACGAGGAGATCGCGTCCAGGGGATGGCCGCGTTGCAGGCGGATGTGGTTCACGAGGGCGTGGTCTACGACCTCGAGGTGGACACGACTCGTACCGAGTCCCTGGTGTGTGCGCGGGCCATCGCCGCCCACGTCAGCTGATCGCCGGATCGGCTCCCGCTGCCCAGCATCGAGACGACGAGGAGCACAGGATGACGACCCGTCTGGGTTCATCGAACGAGTTCTGCTGGATGGACCTCAAAACCCGCGACTTGGCCGGCACCGCCACCTTCTTCTCGAAGACGCTGGGCTGGCGCTTCGCGGTGGATGAGAAGGACTGGCGCAAGGCCACCAAGATAGCCGTCGACGGCCACCCGATCGGCGGCGTGAGCGACTTGGCGAACCCGGTCTACCCTCCGGGAACACCCGCCCACATCGCCTACTACTTGGCTGTCGACAACGTCGATCGCCGTGCCGAAGCGGCGGAGGTGAACGGCGCTCGCCTTGTCGTGCCTCCCTTCGACGCGGGCGATCAGGGCCGCATGGCGACATTGATCGATCCGATTGGTGCCGCCTTCTCGCTGTGGCAGCCACGCCACTTCACCGGATGGAGGATCCCGCCCCACTTGGCGGGTGCTCCGCACCGCATGGTCCTGGCCTGCGATCAGCCTGACAAGGCCCGGCACTTCTACGGGGAGACGACTGGCACCCCTCTGATCTGCGCCGATTTCATCGCCACACGTGGACCCAGCGGCGCATCCGCCCCGCAGTGGGAACTTGCGGTCGAGGTCGGTGATCCGGACAGCGTCGTCGCCCGCGCACACGACCTTGGCCAAGGCTCCGTCACCTGGTCCGAAGAGACCGGTCGTCGTGTTGTGCGGTTGAGCAGCCCAGAGGGACTGACCTTCCAGGTTCACCGCCTGGAGCAGTGACTCGCTCATCGGCCGAGCGGGGCCTCGGGCACGAGTCGCCACCCTCAGCTGGCCGTGCGCCGGATGCACCCCGCGTAGTGCTTCTCCAGTTCCAGGTTGCTTTCGAAGCCGCCGGGGACGTTGGCCGAGACGTACACCGGTGGGCGGCGGCCGACGGGCCAGCGGTGAGAAGGAGGGAGGCCGCCTCGGCGACGGCATCCGTGCCCAGGGCCGCCTCGCTCACCAGCGGTGCGAGCCCGGCGATGCGGATCGGTGGCTCCGCCATGACTGCGGGCAGCAGCCGCATGCGATACGCACACGCCGGGCCGAAATGGTGGCGACATCAGCAAGCTATTCATGTAGTCGCGGTGCGGTCGGCAGGGCCGTGGTCAGCGACGACGTGCCAGGGAACCGGAACCACAGAGACCGTCCAGCGAACCTGTAATGGTTGTAATGCGTCGCAACGTTACTTCAGCCTGTCGGCATGAACGGTATGACGCCTGGCCCACAGGCCACTGATCCTTCCCACTCGACCAGTGAAGAAGCGGTTCCCCGCCGGCACTGTGCTGACCGCCGCGCGAACCCGGCGGGCGCCACTGCGGGCTCGCGGTCGGCTCCGCCCGCGTTTTCGCAGGCCCAAGCAACACCTGCCGGTTCGCCGATCCTGGAGATGGCTCGCCGTGCGGCCGAGTACCGTGCGGCCGGCCGTCGCGTCATCGACCTCACGCTCGGCGAGCCGGACTTCGCCGCGCCTGTTCACGCCGCGGCTGCCGCCCAGCAGGCCGCCATCCGCCCGATGGGCTACACCCCTGCCAACGGGATACCGGAACTGCGCCGTGCCGCGCGGCGTGCGCTGGAACGAGACCGCGCTCTGAGCTACACGGATGCCGAAGTGGCCGTGGGATGCGGCGCCAAGCAGGTGATCTTCAACGCGTTGTTCGCGACCCTGAGCCCGGGCGACGAGGTAATCATCCCGGCGCCTTACTGGGCGAGCTATCCGGACATGGTTCGTCTGTGCGGTGCCGTGCCCGTGATCGTTGCCTGCTCAGCCGACTCAGGGTTCAGACTGTCTCCCGACGCGCTGGAAGCGGCCATGACCGACCGCACACGCTGGGTCGTGCTCAACGCCCCCGGAAATCCGTCTGGCGCCACTTACAGCCATGACGCTCTGGCCGGTCTGGCCGAGGTACTGCGGCGCCACCCCTCGGCAATGATCCTCTCGGACGAGATCTACGCTCACATCCGCTACCACGCCGGGGAGTACGTCAGCATCGCCCAGGTCGCGCCTGACCTGCGCGAGCGAATCCTGCTCGTCGACGGCGTCTCCAAGGCGTACGCGATGACCGGGTGGCGTGTCGGCTGGGGGTTCGGGCCGACCGATCTCGTTCGCCGCATCACCGCCGTGCAGACCCAGAACTGCACGCAGACCGCGACCGTGAGCCAGATCGCGGCTGTCGCCGCACTGCAGGGCCCGCAGGATCTTCTGGCGGAACGGCGCGAGATATACCGCCGGCGGCGCGATGCGGGCCTGGCGATTCTGAAGCAGAGCCGGCACCTGGACACAGTGGAACCCGACGGCGCTTTCTACCTCTTCCCGCGCCTTGCCACCGGCGACGACCTCGCAGCAGCCGACGCCCTCCTCGAAGCAGGATGCGCGACCGTCCCGGGCAGCGCCTTCGGCGCGCCGGGCCACCTGCGGCTCTCCTTCGCCACCGACACCGCAACCCTGGAAGAAGGCTGCCGCATCCTCGTTGCCGCACTGGATCGGGTCTCGGCGTGATCGGACTGACCGTAAAGGCGCTTGTTCCGGTCGTCCTGCTGATCACGCTGGGCTACGCGCTCAAGCGATCGATGGTCACAGCCGAGAGTTTCTGGTCCGAAGCCGAGCGCCTCAGTTATCGCGTCCTGCTGCCGGCTCTGTTTCTCCACAGCCTGGCGACCGCCGACACCGACGATCTGCCGGTGGGACCCCTCGCCGGCGCTCTGATCGCCTCCACGGTGGCCGTGGCCGTACTGGTCATCGCCTGCAAACCCATGATGCGGCTGAGAAACGATGCCTTTACCTCGGTCTTCCAAGGCAGTATCCGGTTCAACAACTACATTGGCGTGACGATCGCTGCCGGTTTGTTCGGCACCAAGGGCGTCGCCCTTGCCGCGGTCTGCAACGCGGCGGTCGTGCCCACCGTCAATGTGCTGTGCGTGCTGGTCTTCGCGCGGTTCGGGACCGCGCGACTGCATTTCTCGGGCATCGTCAAACAGCTCGTGACGAACCCGCTCATCCTCGCCTGCGCAGCAGGCATCCTCCTGCAAACACTCGATCTGAGCCTGCCGCCGGGCATCGAACCAGCACTCCAGGCTCTGGGAGCCGCCTCGATGCCGCTGGGTCTGCTCTGCATCGGTGCCGCTCTGCGCTTCGGCGCGGCACGGTCGTGGGCAGCACCGCTCCTCGCGTCCTCGACCGCCAAGTTCGCGCTCATGCCGGCCGCAACATTGCTCGCGGCTCAGCTGTTCGGCCTGGGCTCCCACGCGCTGATCATCGCCGTCCTCTTCCAGGCTCTGCCCACGGCATCGTCGTCGTACATCATGGCAAGGCAACTCGGCGGCGACGCACCGCTGATGGCCGGGATCACCGCGACACAGACACTCCTGGGCCTGGCCGCTGTCCCGCTCGTCATGGCACTGGTCCCGACATAGCGGCCGCCCCAACGGGAAGACAGCCGCATAACGGCCCACCAAGAGGCTAGTGATGCTTCATGCGATGCCGGCGGACCGCGTCAGTGTTGGCGCAGCGTGCGCAACAGTAAGCACGACGGCCGTTGCGGCTGGTGTCCACGAAAGCCTTCCGGCAAGAGCCCAGCGCACATACGCCCAACCGCTCCCCCTCGGCCTCCATGGTGAAAATGGCCAACCCTCCAGCCGTCACGGCTTTCACGCGGCTTTGGAGGTCCTGGCCGTCCGGAGCGAAGTGCAGATGCGGGCGCAAGCTGTCATGCGTGGTCAGATACACACTCGCGGCGCCATCCGCGAGCAGAGTGTTGATCGTCTGGCACCGTTCGGCCTGCGAGGACGACTCGAAAACCAGCCGCATCCGTCGCGACCACGCCCTGATCTCCTCACAGGTGGAATCAGTGACACGCGGACGACGGATCTGATGCTCCCGCAGGGCCCCTTCCAGCATCTCAGGCACCCACGAATCACTCGATTCAAGATTCACCAGCGCCACGGCCAAGTGAACCCCGACCATGTTGTCATGCTCAAACTGCACTTGACCATTGCAACACAGGACCTCTGAGTCAGCTCGCGGTGCGGCGGATGCGCCCCGCGTAATGCTTCTCCAGTTCCAGGTTGCCCTCGAAGCCGCCGGGGACGTTGGCCGAGACGTACACCGGCGGTCGTCGGCCGGCGGCCAGGAGGAGGGAGGCGGCTTCGGCGACGGCCATCTGGACCAGCATCACGCCGGTGAGGGTGGACAGGGCGCATACGGCGCCGCCGTCGGGGAGTTCGAGGAGGGCGTCGCCTCGCGGGGCCGCGTTGTCGAGGACTACGTCGGCGAGGTCGGCGAGCTTCTTGCCGCTGGGGTGGGAGGCGGGGACGGCGCGGGTGTGGGCGACCGAGGTGATGGCCAGGAGGCGGTGGCCTTGTTCCTTGGCGTGCAGGGCCATCTCCACGATCACGTTGTTCACGCCGGAGTTGGAGATGATGACGAAGAGGTCCTCGGGGCGTGGGGCGGCGAGGTCGTAAATCCGCCGGGCGACACCGGACTTGCGCTCCAGAAGCGGGTCGTCGAGGACTCCCGCATCCTCGCCGCCGTACAGGACGAGGTCGGCGATGCTCAGCCGGTTGGTGGGCACCAGGCCGCCGGCGCGGCCCGCGACCTCCAGGACGATGGCCTGGGAGTGCCCGGTGCCGAAGGCCTGGATGACGCCGTCCGCGCCCACGCAGTCGGCGATCAACTCGGCGGCACGCCGCACCTCGTCGCGCGCGGACCCGGTGACGCGGTCAAGGACAGCCAGGCTCTCGCGCGCGAAGCCGTCGGCGCTCACGGAGCCGCCGTTCACGGACTCGACAGACAAGGGGTACTCCCCACCGGTGGCTGAAACCACCATCGCGTGCATCCATACGTGAATGAATAAAACACACCTCGCGATCAGCGGGCAACCACGGGCGACATCCGCAGTCGCATCCCGATCGCATCCACCGCCGCGTCCACTGGCACCCCGTACCTGCCGATCGCCGCCGGTCCTGAATTTCAACTAGTGAGTTGTACGGTGGCTGTTACCTTCTCAGCGGCCAGTTTCAAGGAGATCGGATGCCCCCGACGGACGTCACCTCACTCATCCGCACCGAGCTGCCCCGGCTGGCCGGCTCCCTGCGGAAGGTGGGCGAGCTGATCCTGGAGGATCCGGCGAGCGTCACGCACGCCTCGGCCGCCGAGTTGGGCCGCAGGACCGGGACCTCGCAGGCGACGGTGACCCGTTTCTGCCGGGCCATCGGGCTCGACTCGTACCAGCATCTGCTGATCGAACTGGCCCAGGAACGCGGTCGCGGTGAGGTCTCCGACTGGGGCAGCGCCGAGATCGGCCCGGACATCTCCCCGGACGACGACCTCGAACGGGTCGTCCAGGTCGTGGGCAGCGCCGACCTGCGCGCGGTGCAGCAGACCATCGACCGGATCGACCTCGACGCGATGGAGCGCGCGGCCCAGGCCGTCGCCCGCGCCCGGCGCATCGACGTCTATGGCGTCGGCGGCAGCGGCGCGGTGGCGCAGGAGACCGAGACCCGGCTGTTCCGCATCGGCTGCTCGGTGCGCGGCTGGACCGAGGTGCACGCCGCGGCCACCTCGGCGGCTCTGCTCACCCCGGCGGACGTCGCCATCGGCATCTCACACTCGGGGGCCACCCGCGAGACCATCGAGCCGTTCGAGCTCGCCAAGGAGCGCGGTGCCACGACGGTGGCGATCACCTCCGACCCGCGCTCGCCGCTCGCCAAGGCCGCCGACATCCGGCTCACCTCCACCTCCTCGGAGACCATCTTCCCCGGGCGCACCGGCAGCATCGGCGGCCGGCACTCGGTGCTGGTGCTCATCGACTGCCTGTACGTACGGGTCGCCCAGCTCTCCTACCAGCGGGCGAGCGCGTCGCTGGCGCTGACCGACCACATCACCCCGCAGCATGCGGTGAAGTCCCGCCGTACCCGCTGAGCGCTCGGCTGGGAGTGCAGCGATGAAGCTGCGGGCCGGTGGGGGCTGGTCGCGCAGTTCCCCGCGCCCCTTAGAGGCCTGCGGCCTCCTTCGGGGCGCGTACTTCACCGGACTTCACCAAGGCCGAGCAGACGCATTCTGCATGGATGAACCACCAATGCGACGCACGGGTGGTTGTTTGAACCATCCCCCCGGTGTCAGGATGTGGCTCCGCCGAGCCCTCTCGTAGGAGACCCATGCGCGTCACCTCTGTCGAGTCGACCGAGCTTTTCGTCGGAACCACCGAGCAGCCGCGCCAGGTGGTGGCCGTCGAGCTGAGCCACAGCCCTGGCCGGACCGTCCGCCTCACTGTCGAGGGCCCCGGCGTGACCGGCGAGACCGAGGCCACCACGGCCGAGGACGGCACCGTACGCGCCGAGATCCCCATGGTCACCGAGCTCGCCGTCGGCGAGCGTCGCGAGATCACGGTGACAGCCGCCGACGGAGACCAACTCACCCACCACACCAGCGAGTTCACGGTCGCCGAGCCCGGCTGGACCATGTTCATGGTCAGCCACTTCCACTACGACCCCGTCTGGTGGAACACCCAGGCCGCCTACACCGAGACCTGGGACGTCGCCGACGATCCCGCCTCCACCGGCCTCCCGGCCCGTACCTTCGACTCGCGCGGCCAGTCCGGGATGAGCCTGGTGCGGGCCCACTGTGATCTGGCGCGGCGCGATCCGGCGTACACCTTCGTGCTCGCGGAGGTCGACTACCTCAAGCCGTACTGGGACGCCTTCCCGGAGGAGCGCGCCTTTCTCCGCGAACTGATCCGCACGGGTCGCGTGGAGATCATGGGCGGTACGTACAACGAGCCCAACACGAATCTCACCGGCGCCGAGGCGACCGTACGCAACGCCGTGTACGGCGACGGTTTCCAGCGAGCTGTCATGGGCGCGTCCCCGGAAACCGCCTGGCAGTTGGACGCCTTCGGGCACGATCCCCAGTTCCCGGGGCTGATGGCGGACGCGGGGCTGAGCTCCAGTTCGTGGGCGCGTGGGCCCTTCCATCAGTGGGGGCCGACGCTGTCCGTCTTCGGGGAGGAGCCGCGGGATCCGAACCGGATGCAGTTCCCGGCGGAGTTCTCATGGATCGCTCCCTCGGGGCGCGGGCTGCTGACCGCGTACATGGTCAACCACTACGGGGCGGGCTGGGCGATCGACAACGCCCCCACCCTCCCCAAGGCCGAGCAAGCCGCGTACAAGCTGTTCAAGGGGCTCAAGCAGGTGGCGCTCACGCGCAATGTGCTGCTTCCGGTCGGTGGGGACTACGCGCCGCCGTGCCGTTGGGTGATGGACATCCACCGGGACTGGAACGCCCGTTATGTCTGGCCGCGTTTCGTCAGCGCGATCCCGAGGGACTTCTTCGCCGCAGTACGTGCGCAACTCGACGAGGAAGGCCGCAAGGCCTCGCCGCAGACGCGGGACATGAACCCCGTCTACACCGGCAAGGACGTCTCGTACATCGACACCAAGCAGGCCCAGCGATACGGGGAGACGCTGCTCGCCGACGCGGAGGCATGGGCGACGCTCGCCTCGATGGTCACCGGGCATCCGTATCCGGACGCGGCGCTCGACAAGGCGTGGCGCCAGCTGATCTACGGCGCCCATCACGACGCCGTCACCGGCTCCGAGTCCGACCAGGTCTATATCGACCTGCTGACGGGCTGGCGGGAGTTGTACGGCCTGGCCGGGACGGTGCACGCCGACGCGACCGACGCCCTGGCCCAGCAGGTGGCCCAACTGCCCGGCGGCGGACCGGACTTGGTGGTCTTCAACTCCGCCACGTGGGAGCGGCGGGACGTGCTCACCGTGGCCGACCCGGGGCTCGTACCGCTCGACGACACGGGTCTGCCGCTGCCTGCCGTACGCGACGACGACGGCCGACTGCGCGTGGTCGTACCGGAGGTGCCGGGCATGGGCCTGCGCGCCCTGCCCCTCGCCGAGGGCACGGTACCCGAGTGGACGCCCGGCGAAAGCACCACGATCCGCAACGAGTTCTACGAGGTGACCGTCGATCCGGCGCGCGGCGGGGGCGTGAGCCGGTTGCGCGCGCTGACGGAGGGCGGCCGGGACCTGCTCCGCGCCGGGGACATCGGCAACGAGCTGGTCGTGCAGGAGGAGTACCCGAGGCACCCGCGTTTCGGCGAGGGCCCCTGGCATCTCACGCCGACCGGTACGACCGCCGCCCGCAGCAGCGAGGTGACCGCCGGCGTACGGGTCGAGCACTCCCCCGCCGGATCCCGTATCACCGTCACCGCGGACCTCGGCCTCTTCCGCTACACCCAGCGGCTGTGCCTGTGGAAGGGGGTCGCGCGGCTGGACGTGTCCACCACCATCGACGGTTACGACGGGGCCGACCGGCTCATCCGGGTGCGGTGGCCGTCGGATGTGCGGGGCGGGCTGCCGGTGCACGAGGTGGCGGATGCGGTGATCGGGCGTGGGTTCGGGTTCGTGGACGTCGACAGCGAGCAGTTTCCCTGGACGCTGGACAACCCGGCCAACACGTGGTTCGGGCTCGGCTCCACCGCGCGGACCGAACTCCGGGACGACGCGGGCGCGTTGCTCGGGCACCGGTCGATCGGGGTCGCCGAGTTGATCTACGCCTCCTGGGAGGAGGCCGGCGACCTCGGTGCCCCGCTCGCGGCGGCCCTCGTCCGCGCGGGCGTCACGGCGACCTCGACGATCGCGGACGGTCCTCGTTACGGCGACCTGGAGGTGGACTCCAACCTCCCCGACATCCGTATCGCCGTCGGCGCCCCCGACCGCAACTCCGTGGTCGCCGAGGCGCTGGGCTGGGACCCGGCCGCCGGGCGCGAGCTGCGGCGGCAACTGGCCGAGCGGGGTGTGGCGGCGGTGTGGGTCGCGCCGCGTGCGGGGCTGCGCGAGGAGTGGGTGCCGGGGGCGGACCTCCGTGACCTGGAGCGGCTGCCGCTGCTCGTGGTGGCGGGTGCCCGGCCCGAGGACGACGCGAAGGCGGTCGCCGAGCTGGTGGCGGACCTGGAGGACGCGACGGTACGGGCCACCGCGGCGGGCGGCGGTGAGGCCCTGCCACCGGGTGACGCCTGGGACGGCCGCAGCTTCGCCGTCCTCAACCGCGGCACGCCGGGCTGCGTGGTCACGTCCTCCGGCGATCTCTACATGTCCCTGATGCGCTCCTGCACCGGCTGGCCCTCGGGCATCTGGATCGACCCACCGCGACGTACCGCCCCCGACGGCTCGTCCTTTCAGCTCCAACGCTGGTCCCACACCTTCGAGTACGCGGTGCTGGGCGGCGAGGGCGACTGGCGCGAGCTGCAACTCCCGCAGGCGGGGCATGAGTTCAACCACCCGCTCACGGCGCGGCTGCGGGACGGCCAGGCAGCGGAAGCCCCCGTACTCTCCAGGCGGACGGCTCTGCTGGGTCTTGAGCCGGAGGGCCGGGTACTCCTCGACGCCCTCAAGCCGCTCGGCTCCCCGCTGGCCCGGGGCAGCGTGACACCCGCCGACCCGGCGCGTGGGATCGCGGTGCGCATGCACGAGGTGTCGGGCCGCCCGGTGCGGGCGCGGGTGCGCGGGCCGCGGCCATGGACGGCCGGCTCGCGTGCCGACGTCCTGGAGACGCCGGGGGAGCCACTGACCCCGGACGACGGAGTCCTCGGCGTCGGCCTGACCGGGTTCGAGGTCGCCACGGTGCTGGCCACACCCGGCGACCCGACAGGCGCAGGCTCCCCCGGCTCGGCTCAGGGGCCCGGAATCGCCGCGTACGAGCCCGCCCAACCCGTCCCCACCCGGTACTGGCTGCACAACTCCGGCCCCGCGCCGCGCGGGAACATGCCCGTGACCGTGTACGTCTCACCGACCGCGCTCACCGTCGACGGGCCCGTCACCGCGACCGTGCGGGTCGCCTCGGAGCTCACCGATGCCCCGGTGTCGGGCGACGTGACCCTCCACGTACCGCCCGGCTGGGTCGCCGAGCCCGACCGACTGCCGTACGCGCTGGGGCCCGGTGGATTCACCCTCGCCGAGTGCACCGTGACGCCCGCCCCCGACGCCGTACCCGGTCGGCACTGGCTCGCCGCGCGGCTGTCGTACGGCGGGCAGGTGTACGAGGATGTCGTGGCCCTCGATGTGCCGGGCGCGGTTCCGGAGGGCGAGCCGGACGGGCGTACCGGGCCAACCCTGGTGTCCCGGCTGGGAGTTGAGTGGGTCAGTGTGCGCAGGGGTGAGCGAGGGCGGGTTCCAGTGAGCGTGCGGAACACGACCCGTGGTCCGATCACTGGCACCCTGTGGGCCGTTTCCTCGTGGGGCACCTGGCCGGGGGTGGGGCCCGGCTGCCAAGGGTTCGCCGTGGCGCCCGGGGAGCAGGTGGAGTGCGTCATCGAGGTGGACGGCCGGGCGGTGCCGCCGGGCTCGTACTGGCTGATGGCGAAGGTCGCCTGGCACGGCAGCGTCGCGTACACCGAAGCCATTCCGCTGGAGGTGACGCCGTGACTCATGTGCACCCGCCCGACGGTGCCGCCGCCGTGGTGCACGGCGAGACCCTCGCCGGGGAACGGGTGGACGCGCTGCTGAGAGCCGTACCGGCGCGGGATCGGGAAACACGTCCCGAGGCTCTCGCCCGTGCTGAGAGGCAGCGCCGCCGATGGGCCACCCAGGTCGTCGTCGCCGACGAACTCGCCCGCCGCGCCTGCGCCGAGCGCAGCCTGGAACCTCCTGCTCAGGCCGCGCCCCAAGTGCTCGCCGTGGACGAGGCCGACGTCGCCGACCTCGGGAGCATCGTCGCGGTCGTACTCGCCTACTCCCCCGCCGCACGCACCCTGCTGGCCCAACTCGCGGACGAGCAGGACCTGCCCGAAGCAGCCGTACGGGACTACTACGACCGCAACCGGGACCGCTTCCTCACCCAGGACGCCCTGCGGCGAGGAGTCGACCCCTTCGGCGGCGCGGCGCCTGCGGACTTTCTGCCGTACGCGGACGTACGGGAAGGCATCGCCCACGGGCTGCGGCAGGCGGCGGGTCGGCGCGCCTTCTTCGCCTGGCTGGACCGGGCCCGCGCCGGTGTGGTGTACGCCGTCGGCCATGAACACCCGGGCGACCCCTCGCACCCGGACCACGAGCACCGTCACTGACCGAGGGCACTGACGGACACCGACCGGCACTCGCCCGACACCCGGCGCCCGGCATCCGACCGTCCGCGACCCCGATCCGGAACCCAAAAGCAACACGGCAGCCCATTGACCTCCGATGAATTTTGGTCCACATTTTCATCAATCGGAGTCCAAGTTGGTGAATTGAACCAGCGACTGAACCAGCAGAAGCCTGGTCGCAGGAGGGCAAAAATGCGCGCAAGAAGACTCACCGGATCCCTGGCCGGCCTCATCGTCCTGTCGCTGGCCACGGCCGGCTGCGGTCTCTCCGGAGACTCCGGGGACGGCGAGGCCACCGCCGGCGGCTGCAAGGTCGACAAGGGCAACGTCGGTTCCGGCAAGCTCACCGGGGACGTCAAGGGCAAGATCACCTTCCAGACGACCAACCTGAAGAAGGACTTCGGGACGTTCTTCAACGGAGTGATCAAGGCGTTCGAGAAGGAACACCCCGGCACCTCCGTCAAGTGGGTCGACGACCCGGGCGACGCCAAGTTCACCGAGCGGAACGTCGCCGACGCCCAGGCCTGCTCCCTGCCCGACGTGATCAACCTGAACAAGGTCACCGCGACGGCCCTCACCAAGTCCGGCTACCTGCTCAACCTCGACGAGAAGGACCCCGATGCGTCGAAGCCCTTCGTGAAGGCATTCTGGGACTCCAGCGCCCTGAAGGACGCCTCCGGCTCGGACATCCACACCGTGCTGCCCTGGTACACCGGCGGAATCAACCTGACGTACAACACCGAGATGCTGGAGAAGGCCGGTATCGACCCCAAGAAGCCGCCGACGACCCTCTTCGGGCTGTTCGAGGACTACGAGAAGATCGCCAAATCGGCCAAGGGCAAGTACTACGCGACGATGGCCAACCCGATCTGGCGCCTCCCGGCCGACTGGCAGCAGATGGACATCAAGGTGTACTCCGACGACGGCAAGTCCTTCGTCTTCGCCGACGACCCCAGGACCACCGAGTGGGTCGCCTGGATGAAAAGGCTGTATCAGGGAGGCGCGATGCCGAAGGACTCGCTGTCGTCCAGCGACGACCCCTCCACGCCCTACAGCAACGGCCAGGTGGCCTACGGATCGACGAACCCCAGCTTCGTGCGCTTCGTGAAGCAGAACAGCCCGTCGGTCTACGAAAAGACCGGCGTCGGCCAGTACCCGTTCGACAAGCTCGGGCACACCACCGGCGCCCCGCAGTACATCTCCGTCCCCGCGACCAGCAAGAACGCACCCACCGCGCTGGCGTTCGCGAAGTTCCTCACCAACGCGGAGAACCAGACGGCCTGGTGCAAGGACCCGAACGTCGTGATCTTCCCGACGACCACCGAGTCGCTGGACGACCCGTTCTTCACCACGGTGACCGGAGACGACCCCTTCGCCGAGGCCCGCAAGGTGGTCGCCGAGCAGCTCAAGACCGCCACCGCTGACGAGATCGTCCTCTCCGACCCGCAGCGGAACGCGATCGTGGCCCAGGTGCAACTGGCCATGCAGGGCAAGAAGAGCCCCGAACAGGCGGTCAAGGAGGCCCAGGACAAGGCCAACGAGCTGCTGACGCAGGGCAGTTGATGACAGCGACACAGACCGCGAAGCCGACGGCCGGGCCAGGTGGCGCGAGCAGCGCCGCACCGGGCCCGGCCCCGGGCCGTCTGCGGCGTCTGGGCCGGGCGCTGCGGCCCGGGCCCGCGCCGGGCGCCAACGGCGCCGCCCTGTACCGCCGCTGGTGGCTGCCCTGGGTGTGGGCCCTCCCTGCCATCGTGTGCGCCGCGGGCTTCGGCGTGTTCCCCTTCCTCAACACCCTCCTGCTGTCGTTCACCGACGCCAAGCCGCTCGGCGGCGCGGCGAACTTCGTCGGGCTGTCCAACTACACCCGCATGCTCGGCGACGACGACTTCTGGCTGGCGACCCGCAACAGCGTGCTGTACGCGGTGATCGTGGTGCCGCTGATGGTGCTGCTGCCGCTGCTGCTCGCCGTGCTGGTGGAGAAGAAACTGCCCGGCATCGGGTTCTTCCGGTCCGCCTTCTACACGCCGGTGATCGCCTCCAGCGTGGTCGTCGGACTGAGCTGGCAGTGGCTGCTCAAGGACGAGGGACTGGTCAACACCTGGCTGGAGAAGGCGCATCTGATCAGGGAGGCCATCCCCTTCCTGTCCGATCCGTGGCTGATCCTGCTGTCCGCGATGGGCCTCACGCTGTGGAAGGGGCTCGGCTGGTACATGATCTTCTACCTCGCCGCCCTGGGGAACGTCTCGCAGGACCTGCACGAGGCGGCGGCCATGGACGGCGCGGGCGCTGTCCGGCGCTTCTGGCACATCACCGTGCCGGGCGTGCGGCAGACGATGCTGCTGGTCGGCGTGCTGACGGGCATCGGCTCGCTGCGGGTGTTCACCGAGATCTACATGCTCGGCAGCCCCACCGGCGGTCCCGGCGGCCAGGCCCGCACGCTGCCCTTCTACATCCGTGACGTCGGGCTCGATCCGCTGAGCGGCAACGCCGGGTACGGCGCCGCGGTCAGCGTCGCCCTCTTCGTACTGACCTTGGGCCTCACGCTGCTGGCGCAGCGCCTCACCAGGGGGGATGAGGAATGACCACGAGCACCCCGACCGCCCCGAGCACCCCGGCCGCCCCGCGGCCCGCGCGGCGGCGCTTCCGCTGGCGGGACTACGGACGCCCCCGCGAACTCGTGGTCCGCTATCTCTTGCTGCTCTTCGTGCTGGCGATCACCGTCGGCCCGCTGCTGTGGCAGCTCCTGACCTCATTGAAGGGAACGACGGAGGACGTCTTCGGCGCGAACGCCTCCCTCCTGCCGCAGCACCCGACGCTGCGGGCGTACGAGCAGGTCTTCGACCAGGTGCCGGTGGCGACGTACATCAGGAACAGCATGATCGTGGTGGTGCTGTCCCTCGTCAGCCAGCTGCTGTTCTCCACCATGGCCGGCTACATGCTCTCCAAGCCGGCGTGGCGGGGCCGAAAGTCGGTCTGGATCCTGCTGGTCGCCTCGATGATGTTCCCCTTCGAGGCGATCATGGTGTCCCTCTTCCTGAGCGTGAGGGACCTGGGGCTGGTGGACAGCCTGGCGGGCGTATGGCTCCCGGGCTTCGTCGGCGCCATCAATGTCCTCATCATGCGGGCCGCATTCCTCGCCGTCCCCCGGGAGCTCGAGGATTCGGCCATGCTCGACGGGGCGGGAGAGTGGCAGCGTTTCCGGCTTCTGTACCTGCCGAGCGCCTTCGGTGCGATGTCGGTCGTCGCCATCAACACCTTCATCGCCGCCTGGGACGACTTCCTGTGGCCGCTGATCGTGCTGCGCTCCGAGGAGAACTTCACCCTCACGCTGGGACTGGCCCGGCTGCAGACCTCGTCGTTCGGCTACGACCAGCGGGTGGTGATGGCCGGGTCGGTGATCTCCCTGATTCCGGTGCTCGTGCTGTTCGCCATCACACAACGGTGGTTCTACAAGGGCGTCGCGTCGGGAGCGGTGAAGTTCTGATCCACGCGGAACAGGACGGGTACCGCGGTCAGCGCGGCCCGGGCCGACTCGGCGATCCGGACCTCCAGCGTGCCGGGCAGCACGGCCGTCTCCAAGTCGGCGTCGGCCAGGGCGAGTTGGTCGGCGCCGAGCGGGATGTCGACGGTACGGCACTCGCCCGGCGCGAGGTCGACGGAGCGGAAGGCCCTCAGTTCGAGGGTGCGCGGCCAGACGGGGGTCAGCAGCCGCCGGACGTACAGCTGGACGACCGTACGCCCGTGCCGCTCCCCCGTGTTGGTGACATCGACCTCGACGGTGTGCCCCGAGGGGCCCGACAGACGAGGCGGGCCGTACGCAAAGGTCGTGTACGACAGTCCGTGCCCGAAGGAGTAGAGCGGCTCGGCGCTTTCGTCGGCGTAGGAGCCGTACTCGGTGTCCTTGTGGTTGTAGTAGACGGGCAGTTGGGCCGCCGACCGGGGGACGGAGACGGGAAGGCGGCCGACCGGTTCCGCGTTCCCGAGCAGCACATCGGCGATCGCGTCGCCACCCCAAGGGCCCGGGTACCAGGCGGTGAGCAGCGCCGCCGCGAGGTCCGCCGCCTCCGGGACGGCGTGTGGGCGCCCCTGCACCAGGACGACCACGGCGGGGGTGCCGGTCGCCGAGACGGCGCGCAACAGCTCGTACTGCGCCTCGCCGAGCCGCAGCCCGGCGAGGTCGACGCCCTCACCGCAGGTCATCTCGGAACCGGTCTCTTGTGCGGCCCCGTTGGCGGCGAAGCCGGTCTCGGGGGTACGGGCGCTGCTGCCGCCGAGCACGAGCACGGCCAGGTCGGACTCGCGGGCCAGGGCGACGGCTTCGGGTATGCCGGAGGTGTCGCCGCCGGTGAGGGCGCAGCCGCGCGCGTGGCGTACGTCCGTGCCGGGCGGGGCGAGCCGTCGTATCCCGTCCAGCACGCTCGCGCCGGTGCCAGGGCGTTGCGGGGCCGTGTAGTCGCCGAGTTGGTGCGCGGTGGTGGCGGCGTGCGGGCCCAGGACGGCGATACGGGTCGCGGTCGGGGGGATGGGGAGAACGCCGCTGTTGTTGTGGAGGAGGGTGACTGCGGCTCGGGCGAGGGCGGTGCTCAGGTCCCGGCCGACGGATGGAGGCGGCAACGGGCTTGCGGTGTACGGCCGTTCAAAGAGGCCGAGGCGGAACTTCAGGCACAGGACGCGGGCGACGGCGGCGTCCAATCTCTGCTCGGAGACGAGCCCCCGCTCAACCGCCTCCTCTAGGTGCGTGAAGCCTTCGTCCCAGAGGCTCAGATCAACACCGGCGTTGAGGGCGAGCGCGCCCGCGGAAACCTTGTCGCCGGTGATGCGGGCCAGCCGGTCCACAGCCAGGCCGTCGGCCATCACCAGGCCCTCGAAGCCCCAGCGTTGGCGGAGCAGATCGTGCAGCAGGGCGCGGTTGCCGGAGCAGGGCATGCCGTCGACCTCGTTGTACGCGGCCATGACGGCGGCGGCTCCGGCGCGTACGCCGGCCCTCGCGGCGGGGAGGTGAATCTCGTGCAGCTCCCGCGGCCCGAGTTCGGATTCGGCGGAGTTGCGGCCGCCGATGGTGGCGCCCTGGCCGGCGAAGTGCTTCAGCACGACGGGAGCCTTGTCGGGGGCGAAGAGATCGCCGGGGTTCCCCTGCATGCCCCGTACGAGCGCCTCGGTGAGACGGGACGCGAGGTACGGGTCCTCGCCGAAGCACTCCTCGGTGCGGCCCCAGCGGGGGTCGCGGGCGATGTCCAGTGCGGAGACGAGCGCCAAGTGGGCGCCGCGGGCCCGGATTTCGGCTGCCGCATGGGCCGCGGCGCGCTCGTACAGCTCGGGATCCCAGGTAGCGCCGACGGCCAGGTTCACCGGGAAGACGGTGCCGTCCAGGGCCATGTGGCCGTGGGGGACCTCCTCGACGAACAGCACCGGGATGCCGAGCCTGCTCTCCTCGATGACGTGGCGCTGCACCAGGTCGGCGAGCGCCGCACTGTCCGCGGCGCCTGCTCCGGTGGCGTGGTCGACACCCGACCAGGCGTCGGCTCGCAGCAGTCCGTAGAGGGCGCCGAGGCCGGCGAAGCGCTCGGTTTCGGCGTGCAGGGCTTCGGTGAGTTGGAAGCCTGATGGGGTGCGGCGGTAGGCGTTCCAGCCGTACATGCGCTGGTTGAGCTGGCCTACCTTCTCGCGCAGCGTCATCCGGCCCAGCAGGTCATGGACGCGGGCTTCGATGGGGGCGGTGGGGTTGCGGTAGAGGGCAGTCTGGTTGGGGGTCAGCATGCGGCTGGCCGCTTCGTTGGCGGGTCGAACTCGCGCTCCAGACGGGCCAGGGCAACGGCGCCACCACAGCCGTCCGTCACCCGGTCGACCTCCAGGCCGAGTTCGCCCAGGCGACGATGTACGGCCTCCGTAAGGGGCCCGCCCGCGCCAAGCAGTCCGCCGGTGGCGACCAGTCGCTCTCCCGGGCGACAGCCCAACGCGCGGACGGTCTCGGTAAGTTGATCGGCCGCCTCGCGGAGAATGGCCGTGGCGACGGCATCCGTGCCGCGGGCCGCCTCGCTCACCAGTGGCGCGAGCCCGGCGAGCCGGATCGGAGGCTGCGCCATGACCGCGGGCAGCAGCCGCATGCGATACGCCTCGCGCTGTGCCCGGGACGTGAAGGCAGGCCCTTCCGCCTCACCACCGCCCGGCAACACGTCGTCCGGAAGCCCGAACGCCCGGCCGACCAGTGCCGCCAGCACCGTGGAACCACCCCGCCCATCCGCCATACGCAGCGCCGACCGCACCGCCTCGCGCCCGATCCAGAAACCGCTGCCGTCGTCGCCGAGGAGCCAGCCGTCACCGCCTGCGGTGGCGGTGCAGCGGCGGTCGGTGATGCGGGCCGCGACCGCGCCGGTGCCGGCGACCAGGGCGAGGCCGTCCGCGGGGGTGCCGGGTGCGGAGGCGAAGGCGGCCTCGATGTCGCTGTAGACCTCGACCGATACGGCGGCGATGCCCAGCCTCCGGAGCGCCGAGGTGAGGGCGGAGTGAGCGTTGAGCCGGCCGGGCTCGTCCGCGGCGGTCCGCGAAGCGCCCGCGAACCCGCCCGCCACCGCCACCACCCGGCCGCGCAGCCCTTCCGGCACGGCCTGTGCGACCGCCTCGGCAAGGTGGTCGGTGAGCTGAGGCACCGGGACGGTCAGGGCGTTGCCCGGTCCCGCGGCGCCCTCACCCCTCGGGCGGCCGTCGCGCACGGACGCCAGAACGGCGCGCGTACGGGTGCCGCCCACGTCCAGGCCGACCACGAAATCCTGGTTCAAATCATTGTTCATTGGCGACCATGGTGGTTGATACATTCGCCGGATACAAGACACGACGAGGCCCTGACAGATCCGACGAGGCCCGACAGTTCCCGATGAGGCCCGACGGGTCCCGACGTGTCCGACCAGGAGGAGGTCCCCATCAACACTCCCACCGCGCCCGCAAGCCTGCGCTTCGGTGTCAACTACACCCCCCGACGCGGCTGGTTCCACTCCTGGCACGACTTCGACCCGGCGCACGCACGCGAGGACCTGGCGCAGATAGCCGGCCTGGGCCTCGACCACGTACGGATCTTCCACCTCTGGCCGCTCCTCCAGCCCAACCGCACGCTCATCCGCACCGCCGCCGTCGACCAACTGGTGCACCTGGTCGACCTGGCTGCCGAGGCCGGCCTCGACGTACTCGTGGACGGCATCCAGGGCCACCTGTCCAGCTTCGACTTCTACCCGGAGTGGACCCGCAGCTGGCACCACCGCAATGTGTTCACCGACCCCGAGGCCATCGAGGCCCAGGCCGAACTACTACGGGTCCTGGGCCGCGCCCTGGCCGACCGCCCCAACCTCCTCGGCCTCCAACTCGGCAACGAGCTCAACAACCTGGTCGAACACAACCCGGTCACACCCGACCAGGTGGACCATTACCTCGACACGCTGCTGACCGCCGCCCGGACCGGACTCGGCGCGAAAGGCCTGGTCACCCACTCCGCATACGACGCCGCCTGGTACGGCGACGACCACCCCTTCACCCCCGAGGCCTCCGCCCGCAAGGGCGACCTGACCACCGTCCACCCCTGGGTGTTCTCCGCCGACTGCGCACGCCGCTACGGCCCCCGCTCCCCGCAGGTACGGCACCTCGCCGAGTACGGAGTCGAACTCGCCAAGGCGTACGCCACCGAACCGGCCCGCCCGGTCTGGGTCCAGGAGACCGGAGCGCCCGAGCCGCACATCCCCGCGTCCGACGCCCCGGATTTCGCCCGCGCGACCGTCCTGAACGCGGCCGACTGCACGGACCTGTGGGGCGTGACCTGGTGGTGCTCCCACGACGTGGACCGCTCCCTCACCGACTTCCCGGAACTGGAGTACACCCTGGGCCTCTTCGACTCCACGGGCCGCACCAAGCCCATCGCCACGGCTCTCGCGGACGCGGTGGCGAAGCTGCGCACCGGCTCACACCGGGCGCAGCCCCGCGACACCGCCCTGGTTCTGGACTGCACACCCGCGACCCGTTCCGTGTCCGGCCCGGGCGGCGCGTACTTCGAGGAGTGGATGCGACTGCGGGTCGAGGGGGCACGCCCGGCGGTGGTGAGGGCGGCATGGGCGGATGATGCGGAGTACTTGAGTGCGCGAGGCATCAGGGAACTCATTCGGATGCCGTGACTTCACCTGCCGTACTGGCACCGCGGTCCCATGACCCCTGTCGCGTAAATCGTGAACACACGGCGGAGGAATGCCATTCAGGCACTCAAACGAGCACTGCGTGAACACAAGCGGGAGAAGTGCTCACGCTATGCGACTCACCCTGGGTCCACCCCCGCCCCGACCCGCCCTGGCCGTCGCGCACTGGCGACATCGACATGGTGGCCAGGCGCCCGTGGCCAGCGGCTCCAGCGGCTCGGCGCTCGTTACGTCAGTGGGCTCCGCCCACGTCCGGCTGTCGGGTGCGCTTCCTCCTCGGAGACCCGGCGGGCGAAGTGACCCGGCAGCGCGAAGTGATCGAGTACGTCGCGCTCACGGTGTCCACCCGGATCAGCATGACCCTGGAGGCCCTGGCCAAGCTGGGCCCGCTGGAGGGCGTGGAGGCCCGTTTCAGTGCGGCGGAGGACGCCGTGAACCACGTGTCGCTGTCGGTGTTCCGCTTCGACGACGAGTGAGCTGCCCCGAGTTTCGTAGAGTCCGGCGGTCTTCCTCCCGGCCGTTGCCGCTCACTCCTGGTAGTGCGGGAGGATGTCGCCGTTCTTGACGTAGGTGAGGGCGGCGGTGACGTCGTAGGCGTGGATCGCGGAGACCAGCGGTGCCAGCTGGTCGGACAGGTCCTGGATCACGTTGCCGGTGAAGAAGGCGTCCCGTGCTGCGGTGTCGGTGAACCCGAGGATGAGGGAGGCGTGGAAGCGCTGGTCGTGGGGGTTGTCGTGGGCGACGTTCGGGGTGTCCCAGAGCTTTTCGCTCCAGGGCAGGAACGTCTGCGTGCGCAGCTCCTTCAGCACTCCGGTGCCGGCGAGTGCGGGGACGAGCTGCTTCTTGACGAACTTCCGGAACTCACCTGCGCCGGCCCCGTCTCTGCGGCGCAGGTAGACCAGGACGCGGGCACCGACCTTCTCTCCCGGGCCTGCGACGTCATACCAGCGGGATGAGTTCGGCGGGCCGGCGTAGAGCAGGGTGCGGCGGAACACGTTGATCTCGTCCTGGTAGGCCAGCTTCGTCTGCTTACGCCCCTGTGAGGGCGCAAGCGCCGATCGGAAGGTGACTTCCGCGACGCCGTCGATCTTCCGGTCGACGGGGATCGAGGTCTCCACTCCGCCGGTTGCCGGCCACCGGCCCGGGTTGTGCTCGGCGAGGTGGATCTGGCGGTACTCCTCCAGGCCCGGGGTGGCGGAGATGATCCCTGAGTGCGGGCCCTTCCAGTAGTCCATGCCGGTCTGACGGGGCTGGTCGGTGCGCACCCACAACAGGATCGAGGAGGTGAAGTGCTTTTTCACGTCCAGTTGCGCGGCGGTCGATGGCATGCTCATGGTGTTGCCTTTCTCTTCCTGGTCAGACGGTGGTCATCGGGCGAGGAACTCGACCGCGATCGGGGCGAACTCCTCGTAGTACTGGAAGATGCCGCCGTGACCGGAGTCGGGATAGATGATCAGCTCGCTGTCCTTGATGCGCCGGTGCAGGTCCTCGGAGAGGATCGAGGGGACCATGCGGTCGTTGTCGCCGTTGGCGATCAGCGTGGGATGGGTGATCTTCGACAGGTCGTCGGGGGTGGAGCGCCCCCACTTCTGGATCGCCCTCAGCTGCGTCTGGAACGCCTTGACCTTGATCTTCGCGTCGCGGTCGACGGTGCGCTCCTTGAGCCGGTTGACGAACGCGCGCGCGGCGGCCTTGCCGACGGAGTCGCGGTTGAAGAACAGGAACTCCTTGGGGTCCGACCGGGTCAAGGTGGCGCGCAGCGTGTCCCAGTACGTGGTGGCGACAACCTTGTCGATGTCCTTGCCGCCCTTGGGCCCGGTGCCGGTGAGGACGAGTTTGCGGACGAGCTCGGGGTGCTTCACCACCAGGGCCTGGGCGACGAAGCCGCCGAGGGAGAAGGAGAAGATGTCGATCTTGTCGAAGCCGAGCGCCGAGATGAAGGCGTAGGCGTCGTCGGCCCCGAAACTGCCGGACCATCCGGCCTACCAGCAGATCACGGTGCTGTTCGCCGCGGCCGACGCGCCGCTGCGGGCGCGGCAGGTGTACGAGGCGATGGACATGGAGATCGCGCCCAACAACATCAACAACACCCGCCTGAAGCTCAAGCGGCTGACCGAGCACGGAATCCTGGTCGAGACCGAGCAGGGCTTGTTCACCCAGCCGCGGCCGCAGCCGCCCGGCGACGCGGCGGCCAGCCCGCCTGCCCCTCCCGAAAGGGTGAAACAGGCATCAACTCACGTAATCCTCTCAGGACTGCAACTGAGCGAAGAGCGACGCCAGGTCGATGAGGCCCCCAGGCCTCGGTGATCTTCCCGTCGGCCACCTTGAACATACGGAACTCCAGCACCTTGATGGATCGGCCGGTGGCGGGAGTGCCGTTGAAGGGCCGGGTGCTCGTGCCGACCCAGATGAAGCCGATCGCGAACCAATCGTCCTCGGCGACGACACGGACCGGCGTGAAGGTGACGTCGGGGAACGCATCGAAGACCGACGCCACCACCGCGCGGTTCTCCTCGACGCCGGTGGTGGTGCCGTCGGCGGCGTACAAGCGGGCGTCCGGCGCGAACAGGGCGAACGCGCCGTCGGTGTCCCGCAGGTTGAGTTGCCTGATCAACTCATCGGCAAACTGGTGCAAGTCGGCGGTGGACGTTCGGGTCTCGACGTTCGAGGAAGACATGCGCTTCTCCCATGTGGATGGACGGAGCGGCTCCGCCCCGGTGATGGACAGTGGAATCGGGTCGAACAGGCGGGTTGGACGAGCAGGGTCTGACACGTTTCCGGCCCGCGCGAGTGCGACCGCCCTTCCGAGCCCGGGACGCGACGGTCACGAGTGTCATCACCGGGAGGGCGGCCACTCATTGACTTACGGTCGTAATTCTATCGGGGTGACCGAGAGGCCGCAAGCGAGTTCCGAGGCGAGTGGGATCGTGTGGCGGCCTACCGGTCGAGCACCGGGGCACGCAGTCAGCCGTGAACGTCACGGCGGAGAACGGGGCGCAGCGTGCGCGGCAGCGAGCGCGCCGCGTCGACGATGACGAACACTTGACGATCGCCCGGAAGACCATCACTGCTCTCGCGGACCGCCTCTCAGTTGGTGGCGGTGGGCTGGTCCCAGTCTCCCCAGCGCAGGAGGCGGCCGGTCCCGGCCTTGGCCTCGACACCGT
>NZ_BAAGPS010000057.1:18799-109328 GCF_054783935.1 Streptomyces pseudoechinosporeus | reverse complement strand
ATGCGGGGTCATCAAGAGACCACCTGACCCGCTGTCACCTCCCACCGCATCTCGGGGTGGCCCCCTGCCGGAAAGTTTGACTCACTCCATTGCCGAACCGGGCGAGTTCACGTTCGAGAAGCTGCTCGCCACAGGACTGGTAAGCAAGGGTCAGTCGGCGAGAGTGCTGGGCCGGAAACGGCCCGTACCGAAAACGGCCTGGCTGGAGCGCCGGATGCGACTTCAGGACACTCCGTTACTGGCGCAGGACCCTCTAGAACCCACAAGGGCTTCACAACAGGCCGAGGTCCCGGGCGCGGAGCGCCGCCTGGGTGCGGTCGCGCAGGGCGAGGCGGGTGAGGATGCGGGAGACGTGGTTCTTGACCGTTCCCTCGCTGAGGTACAGGCGTGCGGCGATCTCCCGGTTGGTGTGGCCGTGTGCCAGGAGTCGCAGGATGTCGGTCTCGCGGGGGCTCAGCGAGACCGCGGGAGGCGCGTCGGCGGGGGAGGGGGACGGCAGGGCGGCGGTGAGGTGGCGGGCGACGGAGGAGTCGAGCTGGGTGACGCCGGCGTGTGCCAGGCGTACCGCGTGGGCGAGTTCCTCGGCGGGCAGGTCCTTGAGCAGGTAGCCGTGGGCTCCGGCGCGCAGTGCCTGTACGACGTACTCCTCGTCGTCGAACGTCGTCAGCATCACCACTCGGCACTTGGGCGCCCGGCCGCGCAGGACGGCCACCGCCTCGACTCCGTCCATCTCCGGCATCCGGACGTCCATGAGGATGACGTCCGGGTCCAGCTCCAGGGTCTTCGCCACGGCGTCCCGGCCGTCCACGGCCGTACCGACGATCTCGATGCCCGGCCGGATGGACAGCAGGGAGGCGATGCCGTCCCGGATGAGCCGCTGGTCATCCACCACCAGCACCCGTACAGGCGTCTGCGTCGGCTCCTGATCCATGTCACATCTCCCCCGTCTTCCCGCGCGGAACGGTCACCGTCAGTCGTGTACCGGCGCCCGGGCCGCTGTCGATCTCCACTCTCCCCGCCACCAGCTGCACCCGTTCCCTCATCCCGACCAGCCCGAACCCGGTGGCGGCCGCGTCCGGTGCGAAGCCGCGGCCGTCGTCCGTCACCACCAGCCGCGCGGCGTCCCCGGCCAGCTGGACCACCACCGTCACCCGCGAGGCCAGCGCATGACGGCGCGCGTTGGTCACGCCCTCCTGCGCGGCCCGGTACAGGGCGGTCAGCTCGGCCGTGCCGTAGCCGTCCTCGTCGCCGCTCACCTCGACGGTGACCCGCGGCGGCGCCCCGCCGTCTCGCGCCAGGCCGGCCAGCGCGGCCGACAGCGCGGGGCGCGCCGCCTCGCCGCGCAGCGCGCGCACCGACTGCCGTACGTCGCCCAGCGCGAGCCGCACCGACTGCCTCGCCTCGTTCAGCGCCCGCTGGGCCGCGTCGGGGTCCAGGGCCCGGAAGTCCGAGGCCATCTCCAACTGCACCGACATCGCGGTGAGATGGTGACCGAGGCTGTCGTGGATGTCCCGGGCCAGCCGGTTGCGCTCGGTGGCGGCGGACAGCGCGGCGACCCGGGCGGCGTACTCCTGGAGTTCGAGCCGGGCGCGCTGCTCGCCGACGGCCACGGCGGCCATGGAGAGCGCCAGCACCAGGCCGACGGTGAGCATCAGCAGATCGGAGACGTGCTCCAGGTCGCGGTACCAGCCGGGTGCGGTCAGCAGGTACGCGGTGAGCAGCCCGGCCAGGCACAGGGCGCCCAGCGCGAGCGCGGTCGTGCGGCCGAAGGCGAAGTAGGCGGTGAACGGCAGCAGCACGAACAGCACTTGGGACAGTCCCGAGGCGTCGAGGAGCACCACCGCGCCGATCAGACCGCACCGCGCCAGCAGTAGCGGCACCCGGGCCGCGGGCCGGCGGTGTCCCGCCGCCTCCAGGGCGAGAAGCGCCCCGATCGCGGCGACGAAGCCGACCGTCCGCCACACCGTCGGTCCCGGGCCGTCGCCCAGGCCGGCCGCCGCGTAGTACAGACCGCCGACGAGCACCGCGCCGTACAGCAGCGGCGCCACCCACCGCACGGGCACATACGCCGCCATGCGCACCCCCTCACCCGCTGTGGTCAGGCTAAGCCGAAGGCGGCCTCCGAGTGACCCCGGCGGGGAAACTCCGGCCGGGTCGGGCCGAGCGGCACATGCCGAACGGCCGCATACCGCCCGGGAGATGGTGACCTCCGGCCACCGATGTCGCCGCCCTTCACCTCCCGTCGCCGGTCGCCCGCTCCCTACGGTTGCCGCCCTGACCCACTGTCCGAGCAACCGGAGCGGTCTCATGTCCTTGCCCATCACTTCATCGACAGTCCGTGCCGGCGCCCTGTGCGGGGTGTTGTCCGGCCTGCTGCTCGCCCTGCCCGCGCTGGTCGAGGTATTCACCGGGGAGACCTCCGCGACCAGCGTCCCGCTCGCCCTGTCCCCGGCGTTCGCCCTGCCGCTGCTCACCGCGCTGCACCGGCGGCAGAGTCCGGCCACCGGCCGCTTCGGGGAGGTCGCCCACGCCGTGAACCTCATCGGTCTCGGCCTGTTCGGCGGTGCCGCGTTCGCCGCGAACCTGGTGCTGTTCTACTTCGACGACGACGTCCTGGACGAGACCCTGACCGGCCCCACGATCCCCGTGCTCATCGGCTCCGCGACCGTCTTCGCCGTAGGTTGCGCCCTGTTCGGGGCGGCCCTGCTCCGCGCCCGGGTGTTCCCAAGGATCCCGTCGTGGGGGTACGCCGTCGTCCTGCCACTGTTCGCGTTCCTGACCTCGCTGCCGGAGTCCCTGCTCACGAGCTCGCTGCACATCCTGGTCGGCGTCATCCTGATCTGGCTCTCGGCCGCGCTGTCGCACACCTCGCGGACCGGGGAGACGCCGGAGGCGCCGCACACGGACGAGCCGGAAAGGAACGGAAGCCTTGGGCACCGGGCAGTCGCGGGCGAGTCCACGGCGTAGGCGTGATCAAGGTTCAGGCAGCTTTCCCGCGGCGGTTTCGACGTCTGGGTGCGGCTGTACGTCCCACCGATGCTGCGAGCTTGCGCAGTTGCCGCCAGTCCAGGGGCGGATGGGTCTGGGGTACACCTGGACGCTGTCGGGGAACGCGGACGCGCAGCTTGCCGGGTGCGATGCGGCAGTGCACGGGTGTGGGAAGGATCGTGGCCTCGCCGTCGAGGCCGACCTCGATCTCCGCGCGGTCGGCGTCGACGACCACTTCGCGGGCGGTCACGACCGTGAGTCCGTCCGGCTCCGGGTCCAGCAGGAGTCCGGCCGCCTCGGCCGCGCTGTCCACCCTGATGCCCAGGACGCCGAGCAGTCCGGTGTCGAGTCGCTCGCGGCGGCCGAGACCGGTCGGATCTGCCGTGCCATAGGGGTTGTTGCTCACGAGGACGGCCTGCGGGGCGGTGAGCGTGGTGTCCGCGGCGCGCGCGGTCAGTTCTGCTCCGCGTTGGCGAGTGAGCAGGTCGGGCAGCAGGTCCCAGGTGGTGCCGATCTTGTCGTCGCGGTAGGCGGGGCTCTGGATGACTGCCGCGTACGCGCCGAAGGAGGCGTTGTTGACGAAGGGGTGCTCTCCGGCGAAGCCGAGGTCTACGTGGAGTTCCACGCCGTCGGTGAGGGCGTCGAGGCAGGCGGCGGGGTCTTCGCGGTTCAGGCCGAGATCCATCGCGAAGTGGTTGCGGGTGCCGGCACTGATGACGAGGAACGGTACGTCGTGTTCGGCGGCGACGGCAGCGACGAGCGCCTGGGTGCCGTCGCCGCCCGCGACGCCCAGCAGATCGGCGCCGTCCGCGACGGCCGACCGGGCCAGCACGGCGACGTCCTGGTGCTGCTCCGGATCGAGCAGGACGACGCGCGCACCGAGTCGCTCGGCCTTCTCCTTCAGGCCGAACGCCGCCACCTTGCCGCCGCCGGAGCGCGGGTTCATGAGGATGTACGGATGCCGGGGCGGAGCCGCCCTGCGCTCCTTCATGCGGGTGGACTGCTTCCGGGTGCTGCGCAGGGCGTAGCGACCTGCCCCGACTGCCACCGCCCACGACACCAGCGACAGCGGCAGGGCCCATAGGAGGGTGGTCGCGAGCAGGAAGATGACGGCGGTGGGGGCGGCCATCGCGAGCAGCGCCGCCGCCCAGCGGACGGGGCCGCGGCGGGTCAGTGCCCACCAGACGGCGGCCGCGGTGAGGGCCGCACCCGCGAGTACGGCCACGAGCAGCAGGACGCCGCCCACGCCGCCGTAGCCGAGGGGGAGCAGTACCGCGAAGGCCGCCGCGGCCAGTGCCGTCCGGGCCGCCCACACGGCCGGGTAGGCTGACTGCCGTGCGTTGCGAGAACCAAGCGCGTACGCCGTGCTGATCGAGAGCCAAGACAGCACATGCACCTCCAGGCTTTGCGGTACGAACCCGGGCTGGTTTCAACCCGGCTGGTGCTGATCGTGGAAGACCTGTCGGGTCGCTGACCCGCGGGCTGCGTGAGCCAGGAATCCCCCTGCTTCAGCCGGGGGAGGATTCAAAGCCATGGTCGCCTCCAGTCGTCGGCGGACAACGTAGATACGTGATCTGGTGATTCAGCGGCTGAGGGTGCGGCCGGCCGGCAGTCCGGGGCTGACGAGTCCGCTCTCGTAGGCGATGGTGACCAGGTGGGCTCGCGATGTGGCCGGCGCCGCGAGCCCACCGGATGTACCCGGATGTACTTAGGAGACGGGCTGGCGTTCCTTGTCGTGCGCCGGTGTGGCCTTCTGCAGGCTGGTGCCTTCGATGTCGAGGTCGGGCAGCATCCGGTCCAGCCAGGCCGGCAGCCACCAGGCGCCCCGTCCGGCAAGGGCGAGTACCGCTGGTACGAGCGTCATGCGGACGGCGAAGGCGTCGATGGCCACGCCGACGGCCAGGGCGAACGCGATGGGTTTGATCAGGGCGTCGTCCAGGGGGAAGAACCCGGCGAACACGGTGAACATGATCAGTGCGGCCGCCGTGACGACCCGTACGCTGTGCCGCGCACCGTCGACGACCGACTGGCGGGCCCGGCCGGTGTGAGCCCACTCCTCGCGCATCCCGGACACCATGAACACCTCGTAGTCCATGGCCAGTCCGAACAGCACACCGATCAGGATGATCGGCAGGAAGCTGACGACGGGGCCGCTGTGCGGCACACCGAGTGCGTCGGACAGCCAGCCCCACTGGAAGACGGCGACGACCAGGCCGAGTGAGGCGCCCACCGAGAGCAGGAAGCCGACGGCGGCCTTGACGGGGATGACCAGCGAGCGGAACACGATCATCAGCAGGATCAGGCTGAGGCCGACGACGATGGCGACGAAGGGGAGGAGGGAGTCGCTGAGCCGGTTGGAGACGTCGATGTTGACCGCGGTGGTGCCGGTGACCGCGATGGTGGCGCCGGTGGTCTCACGGATGTCGGCGCCCGACTTGCGGATGTCGCGGACGAGCTGGTCGGTGCGGACGCTGTCCGGGCCGGACTTGGGGAAGACGGTGATGACGCTCTGTGCCGGGGCGCTGGTGGGCTGGGGCGGCAGGACGGCCTGGACGTTCTTGAGGGTCCGCAGCTTCTGGGCCACTTGGGCGCCGGCTTGTGAACTCGCCGCACTCGTACCGTTCTTGGTCTCGCCGTTCTTGGTCTCGGTCAGCACGAGGAGCGGGCCGTTGAAGCCGTCGCCGAACTTGTCGCTGATCGTGTCGTAGGCCTTGCGTTCGGTGGAGGCGTGCGGGGCGGAGCCGTTGTCGGGCAGGGCCAGGCGCAGGTCCGTGGCGGGCAGGGCGAGGGTCACCAGGATGCCCGCGACGGCCAGCACCGTCAGCAGCGGCTTGGCGATGACCAACTTGGTCCAGCGGGCGCCCATGGTGGCGCGACCGCCGTTCCCCTCGGTGTCTGTGGCCCGCTTCGCGGCGCGGCTGCCGGGCTTGGGGGTGAGCCGGGAGCCGGCGAATCCGGCGACGGCGGGAACGAGGGTGATCGCGGCCAGTACGGCGATCAGTACGGCTCCGGCGGCCCCGAGCCCCATCGTGGTCAGGAACGGGATGCCGATGACGCTCAGGGCGGCGAGCGCGATGATCACGGTGGTGCCGGCGAAGACCACGGCGCTTCCGGCCGTGCCGGTGGCCAGCGCGATGGATTCCTTCGGGTCGGCTCCGCGGGCCAGTTGCTGGCGGTGGCGGGAGAGGATGAACAGGACGTAGTCGATGCCTACGGCCAGGCCCAGCATCAGGGCGAGCGTGACGGCCGTGGACGAGATGCTCACCGCGGGGGCCAGGGCCAGCAGCCCGGCGAGACCGACCGCCACACCGATCAGAGCGGGCAGCAGCGCCATGCCGGCGGCGAGCAGCGAACCGAACGTCACGACGAGGACGAGCAGGGCCACGGCCACGCCGATGATCTCCGACGGGCCGACGTGGACTCCTTTGCTGCTGTAGACGGAACCGCCGACCGAGGTCTTCAACCCGTCCTTCTCCGCCGCCCGGGCCGCGTCCTCGATCGCGTCCACGGATGAGGTACGGACCTCCGCGTTCTGCACCGGGTACTGGACCTGGACGATCGCCGTGGTTCCGTCGGCCGAGACGGCGCCGGTGGCGCGGGGGTCGGCGACCTCGCTGACCTGGGGAGCCTTCTCGGCCGCCGTCACGGTCCGGGTGATGGCCGCGGCGTAGGGCGCTTCGGTGAGCCGGTGGCCCTTGGGGGCGGTGAAGACGATCTGGGCGCCCGCGCCCGAGGCTTCCGGAAGAGTCTTGCTGAGGCTGTCCAGCGCACGCTGGGACTCGGTGCCGGGCACCGAGAAGCGGTCGTCGAGCTTGCCGCTGAAGACGCTGACACACGTGATGAGCGCGGCCAGGACGAAGAGCCATATGCCCAGGACCAGCTTGCGGTGCCGGTAGGCGCTGAGGCCCAGCCGGTGGAGCAGGACGGCCATGACGAACTCCCTAGGTCGGGTGGGGATCCCCGCACGCCTGATCGCGGACACGGGCGGCGGAAGCGGAAGGGACACCGGCCGGACTCCGGCCACATGACGAACCACATGACGAACCACGTGACGGGCCGATGCCGACGGGCGTCTCGGTCGATGGCCCGACTTTATCAGGTGCTCAAGTCGCATGACCGAGTCGTTCGACTGTTGCCTGAGTCGCTTCGGGCATAAGTCCAGGTCACGCGGCTATCGGATGACTTTGTCTTGCGATTGAATCGAACCAATTTCCACGTCACCGAACGTGCCGTCATCGACGCCCCCGTCGAGCGCTTGTGGGAGGTCATCTCTCGCACCGGCCGTTACGCGGAATGAGTCGCCGGCGCCATCGAGGTCACCGACCACCACGGCATCGCGACCGTGGGCAAGACCTACGCCGAACGCAACCGCACCCTCGGCCCGCTGCGCACCGACTCGGTGTGGACCGTGGTGGAGATCGACCCCCTGAGGTGTCGCGTCGACACCGGCGTCGGGTTCGCCCCGCTGAAGGACGTGACCAGCATCTTCGAGTTCCAGCTGGTCAGAGGCGCGGACGGCGGGGAGGCCACGCAGATGACGTACAAGGTGGAGTACACCATCGACCTCGGCCCCCTCGGGGTCGCGCTCGACTGGATACAGCAGCCGGGCATGCGTACGAACATGCGCACATCGATGGCCAACCTGAACACCCTGATCCGCTCGGAGACCCCCAACACGCGCGGCTAGCAACCGGACTCGGGCGCACTCGTACACGTACGAGTGCGCCCGAGTCCGTGTGCTGTCAGCTCGTCGGTACGGACACCAGCTCCAGCCGGCCGCCGGCCATGGCCACCACGGCGGACACGAAGGCCTGGAGGCAGGTCTGCTCGGCCTCCTCGTCGGGGAGCGAGAGATGTTGCATCGTGAGCCCGTCGAAGCCGGCGAGGAAGAAACGCGCGATCGTCTCCGCGGGCTGGGCGAGAGGCTGCCCGGTGCGCTCGGCCGCCTCGGTCACCAGTCGCGCCGTCACCTCGTGCACCCCTCGGTGGTGGCTCTCGAGGGCCTCGCTCAGGGCGGGTGTGCGGAGCGCGAAGTGGGTCAGTTCCGTGAGGAGTTGATGGCTGGCAGGCTGCTCACGCACCGTGCGCCAGAGGGCGGCGGTCAGGGTGCTGACCGTCTCCTCGAATCCGGCGTCGGCCGGCGCGGCCCGCTCGACCTGTGCGATCAGATCCTGCGCGAGCTGCTCCATCACGGCGCGGTACAGCCCTTCCTTCGTGCCGAAGGTGTAGTGCACCGTTGCCTGGGCCACCCCCAGCTCGGCTGCGATGGCACGGGTACTCCCCGCTGCGACTCCTTCCCTTGTCATGAAGTCGATGGCCGCTTTGATCAGCTGAGGGCGGCGCTCGGCCGCGGGAACGTGAGCCATGACCGCATCATACCGACTGAGTCTTATGAACAAGTCGTCCGAACAAGTCGGACTTCGCGCAGACGGATGCCGTGCTGGGGCGGCCGCTGAGGTCCGGCCCGTGGCCGCGCAGGTCAGTTCCCGCTGAACGGCGGGTGAATACGTTTCCTCCAACAGCCGTGTAGCGGGACGAACGAGGAGGCAGGCTCGTGAAGGAAAGCCAGTTTGATACGTGTGTGATCGGGGCGTGACCTGCCGGGCTGGCGGTCGCCAGTGGCGTTCACCGTCGGTGGCTTTCATGTCGGAGGAGGCGCTGCCCGTCTGGTCAAGGGTGCTGGTCGTCCACCGCAATGGACCTGGCCAATGTCCAGACGGCGACGATGTCGAGCGTCATCACGCTGATCGACCACAGGGGGTAGAAGGGGATGAACATGAACTGGGTGATCAGGCTGACCGCGCCCAGTGCCGCGCCGGCCCCCGTGCCCCAGCTCTTGCCGAGCAGTACTCCCAAGCCGGCGGCGATGAGTCCGATGCCGATGACGATGTGGATCCAGCCCCAGGCCGTCAGATTGAACTCGTAGGTGTAATCAGGTGAGCTGAAAATGGTGTCGCGGGTGATGCCGACGACGCCGAGAAGGATGCTGAGCGTCCCGCTTAGCTCCAGCGCCCAGCCGGCGAAGAGGGCGAGGCCCCCGCCCAGTTGTCGTGCGCTGCTCTGAGGGTGTCGGACCCCGCCGGATGTCTGCGCCATGTCACGGCCTTTCCGCACGGTGTGGTAATCGCTGGACACCGCTTTGCCGGGGACGGCTGCGTTGTATCGACGGTCTCAGCCTTCCGCCGCCGCTCGCATCCGGCGACCGCAGCAGGCTGTCCGGGTGATGGGCGCCACGCAGGGGCATCCCGGGGAACCCGTGTCACGGAGGCGGCAGCACGGCCGTAGCCATGAGCTCCCCCCCGACTCGCGACCTGAGCGTGTTCCCGTACCGGCAGGGGTGGCGGACGCGCGCGACCGGCGTTTTCTCACGACACGTCTGATCCCGTCCCGCCGCGGACGACGACGACGGAACTATGCGCATGGTGCAGCAGCGCCTGGCTCACCGACCCCAGGAGCAGACCGGTGAACCCGCCACGCCCTCGAGCTCCGACGACCACGAGTTGGGCGTTCCTGCTTCTCTCGATCAGCGCCTCCCTCGCTTCGCCACTCGCCACCTCGCGCCTGACCGTGACATCGGGATGCTTCTCCGCGTGCCCGGCGAGGGCCTGGGCCAGCAGCCGCTCCGGGCTCTCGACACCGGTACCGGCCGGCGCGTGATCCGGCAGCCACACGTGCACGGCGGCGATCTCGGCTCCGCGCAGCGCCGCCTCGGCAAAGGCGAACTCGACCGCCGTCTCACCCGCGGGGGAGCCGTCGACACACAGCACGATCGGACCGGCGTCGGACGACTCCTCGCGGGCCACCATCACCGGGCACCGACTGTGGGCCGTCAGGGACGCCGCCGTCGATCCGAGCAGCATGCCGATGAAGCCTCCCGCCCCACGGGCACCCACGACCAGCAGGTCCGCCGCCCGGGACTCGGCCTCCAGCACCGACACCGTGTCGCCGGGCACCATGGCCTCGGTGACTGTCACCTCCGGGGCCACGCTCCGCGCACGGTCCGCGGCCTCGCTCACCAGGCGATTGAGCGGTGTGGTGTCCAGTGGCGCGTACATGGGCCTGACCGGCCAGTTGAGGGCGTACACCACGCGCAGTGCTGCGTGACGGCGCCGGGCCTCCCTGGCGGCCGTCTCCACCGCGGCGAGACTTGACGACGAGCCGTCCGCTCCCACAACCACCAGGTTGCCCATCACTTCTCCATGGCTCGATTCCACCCGCGACGTCAGTACCGCTGTGCCTTGGCGAGACGGGGAGTGAGCTGTGCGTCCGCAGGCTGCCGGCTGAAGGCGATGGGTTGTTGCTTCTCGCCCGGGTCGAGGTTCTCCGCGCCGATGAATCTCGTCTCGACGACCTTCCCGGACGAGTCCGCGAAGTCGATCTGCACGGCGTACGAGGCCCTGTCGTCGGTCTTGTTGGTGATCGTGACCAGCACGGCGAGCAGCCCGCTGGTCTCATTCCTGGGCAGGCCCTTCATGCCGACCTCGGACACCGCGTTGCCGCGCCCCTCGACATCCTTGAGCACCTTCTCCGCAGCGGCACTGGCGCGGGCGGCCTCGGCTTCGACGGATGCCTCGAACTCGGAGGCGCGGGCACTTGCCGAGGAGGCCGCCGCCGAAGCCGAAGCATGAGCGGAGGCGATCGCGGAAGCCGCCTCGGAGGCCAGCGCTGACGGCGGCAATCCGGAGAACGATGCCGTATTGGGGCTGCTCGTTGTCGGCGCGGGTGAGGAGCCGGTGTCCCCGGTGTCGCCGCACCCGGTGAGGGCGACGGTGGACAGAGCACATCCGAGTGCCGCCACGACGGCTCGATGGCCGCGGCCGGGGTGGTCTCGCAGCATCCTGTCGTCCTTCGCGAGTGGCCGGATCGATATGGTTCATCGTCGGCGCCGTGCGGGCGGTGCACGATTCTGCTTGGGCCGTTCGTATGGCAGAAGCGCCGGTGGGGCCGGTCTTGCTGGCGAGAACGGAGCTCGCTTGCCAGGCGAGAGCCCGGTTATCGAGCGCGGGCAGTCGTGTGATGGAGGCGAAGGGCATGCCTTTCCAGCCGACGTGCTGGGCGCCGTCGCCGACCAGCATGAGGTGGCCGGTGCGCTCCGGGAGGCTGACGAGCGCCTCTTGGAGACCCGACGCCTCGGCCTCGAGCTGCAGGAGGCGCTGGGCCGTCGAGTGCCTCGCCTACGCTCGGGACACATGTCTGGGAAAGCGGAGGGGATTTGGTGACCGAGGATCGCGATGGTGTGGTCGTCTACTGGCGGCCGATGTGCACGTACTGCATGAAACTGCTTCTACTTCTGCGCTTCACCCGCCTGCGGTACACCAAATTGAACATCTGGAAGGACCCTGACGCGGCGGCGTTCGTCCGCTCGGTCGCCGACGGGAACGAGACCGTGCCCACGGTGACCGTAGCCGGACGGGCGATGGTGAACCCCTCGAAGAAGGAACTCCTGGACGCGGTCCGGGCGCGCGCGCCGCACCTGCTCTAGTTTCCAGTCGGCTGGTTACTGACCGCGAGATGGAAAGACGCAGGTTCGCATCCTGTCGGGTGCACTGCAGGGCTGGGCCCCCTCGAGATCGTCCCGAGGGGGCCCAGCCGTTGCTTCTTACCGCGTCACTTGGCGGGCTTGTAGAAGGTGTAGATGGCGGAGTAGGGGACGCTGACTTGATCGGTGCCCGTGCAGGCGGTGGTGGGGGCTACGCCGCCATGGGTGTTGAGACGCTGAATGTAGGAGACGTCGGCGAAGACCCCGGTACCGCGAGTGGCGGTGGACTGCAGGAGGAGCTCGGGGATGGTGCCGGCCTTGGGGGAGGTGGCGATGGCGGCGGCGTTGACTGCGCTGCCGTCCACCGTGGACACCCAGACGGGGCCGCGGGAGTGGAGGGCGACGGGGCGGTGGGAGCTGTCGTTCCTGGCCGAGAGGGTGGCGGCGGGTTCCAGCAGCTTCCAGGCGCCGTCGGTGCAGGTGTAGGTCTGGACGCCCTCGGCGGAGAAGACGCCGGTGAGCCGGTTGCCATCGGGGACCTTCAGAGCGTCGGGGACCTTCGGCGCGGCGTTGGCAGCGGCGGGAGCGGGCTTCGAGGTGGTGGCCTGGCCGATCGTCGCGCTCAAGAGCGTGCCGGCGGTCACGGCGGCGAGAGCTGTGGTGGTGAGGATGAGACGTCTGGCGAGCTTCATCAGGTGTGTCTCCAGAAAGATGTTTCTGAACGAGTTCCTGGCTGTGGATGCGGGTGCAGTGCATGTCCCGAGTGCCGGGACGGCAGGAGTCGCCGAAGCACCCGGGGTCTGATAAACGATCTTGAACCCTCAATGACGCACCTTACCGTGAGGCCCGCCAACGAGAACGAGTGGGGCACCACCGACGACCGGTCGGGCCGGCGAACGAGCGTCCGGCAGCCGGGTGGTGATCCGGCGTCAGGTGCCGTCCGTCGCCAACGGCGGAACAGGTCGTACACCCGGCCACGCGACGGCGAAAGAGAGCGAACGATGTCAGAAGTGACGCAGTCGGCTCGAAGTGCGTTCATTGCCTCGGCCCAGGCGGCGACGATCGGGGCGATCAGGCTCCGCCAGTTCTGCCGCTGAGCGGCGGTGCCCTACGTGAACCGCTCGAACTGCCAGGTGAAGAGGGCGCTCACCGAGCGCCTCCGGGAACGGTCTCGTTGAGGAGTCGGCAGAACTCCTCCTCCAGGTTCGCGACCGGTTCGGCCAGTTCATACACCTCGACACCGATGGCCGCGGCTGTGGCCAGGATCGTCTCGGCGCCCGCCCCCTGGACGAGCACGCCATGTGCCGCCTCCGACCGGATGTCGCCCGCAGAGGAGGCGAGTTCGGCAGCCATGCGGGCGTCGTCGGAAGTGCGCACTCGCAGCGCACCCCCGGCGGGGCAGGAACGACGGCGCAGAGCCTCGACGGAGCCGGTGAAGAGGACCCGCTTGTGCAGCACGATCACGCGGTCCGCGGTCTGCTCCACCTCGGCCAGGGCACGGCTTGACAGCAGCACAGCGCGTCCCTGATCGGCCAGGCGTCTCAGGAGAGTCCGCAGCCGGCGGACGTCATGCGGGTCCAGGCCGCCTGCGGGCTCATCGAGAATGAGAACGCGCGGGTCACCGAGCAGTGCGGTGGCGAGTCCCAGGCGGTGGCGTGTGCCCTGGGAGTAGGTTTCGGTCTTCCTCTCCGCGACATCCTCGATGTCGGTCATTGCCAGGACTTCGTCCACCCGGCGAGCCGGGACACCCGCCTCGGCGGCGGCCACCAGCAAGTGCTGGCGGCCCGTGTGTCCGGGGTGTGCGCCGGCATCGTCGAAAGCCACCCCCACCTGCCGGGCCAGGCCGGGAAGTCCCGCGAAGCGTTTCCCGAGGACGGTAGCGGTTCCGCGGTCCGGCGCCACCAGACCGGCCAGTATCCGCAGGCAGGTCGTCTTCCCGGCGCCATTCGGCCCGAAGAATCCGGTGACCTCACCGAACTGGACAGAGAAGGTCACATCCTCGATCGCGGTATGGGCGCCGTAGCGCTTGGTCAGCCCGGAAAAGGAAATGGCGGTCGTCAAATCTATCACCGCTTTCTGGTTGCCTTGTGTGCAGCCATGCACATACATTGACCGGCCTGTCTTGGTCGCTTGCAGGATCGACATAAGACCTGGCAATCCGAAGACCTGCAGCTCCACTGTCCCGTGTCCCCTGAACCCAGTCCGCTGGATACCAGTCCTCCCTCTTCTGGGAGGAGACTGACAAGTACCGGCTGCTTATCTTTGTGCGCTGGAAATACTGCTCTGTGTAGATGGTTCAAGGGCTCCTCTCCGTGCCGGAGTGGCGAACTCCCGTGGAGACCCTTGTCTTGTATCCGCTCTCGTCCTGCTGCGTTCGAGACACGTATTTGTCTTGATCGGTACGGGTTCAGAGGGTTTCGCGGGAATTTTGACCCACTCGCTGCAGGTTTTCTGGACGGACGCAGCGGAGGCTTCTCCCGTATTGGCCAGAGTCAGCGGTGCGATTGCCGGAGCGGTAGGCAGAGCGCATCGGCGGAGGAAAGTAAGTTTCATTTCCGTCATTTCCTTTCGGTGACTTCGGGTGTGGCCCCATATGTGAAGCGGAACATTTGATCTCATCTTTACAGGCGGTGGGCGGCAAGTGCAGTCCCGAGGCTTCGGGGCTTGACGTCGGGCAGGACATGCGCATAGGCGCCCGCGCCGTGACGTGCGGTTGCGCGAATGCGCTTCCGGTCCGAGCCGGACCGGAAGCGCATTCTTGGGTCCCGAGTTCGTTGACACGACTTTTCGTGAGGAGAGCCGGCGAGGGGTAGCCCCGTAATTCCGGGGCTTGACATCCTCCCCCTTGTTTCTCTCGCTTGTTCCTCTCGGAAATCCTCGGAATCCGCCACCCGCCATGCCTGTTCGGGCAGGCGCGCCGGAGCCTGTGTCCTGCCGAACCCCCTGGTCGACGTGCTGCGCTGGTGCTCGGTGGGCCCCAGGTTGATGCTTGTCAGGAGGGTGTTGGTTGTGCGGGTTCCCGTGGGAAGCGGGATATGGAATCAGCAGGCGTGAGGTGAGCGGTGATGGAGCGACCCACCCCTCCTGGTGAGCGGCTTGACGAGGCACAGGCCGCCGGGGAGCCGACCTACACGGCCACGGCCACCATCGACGAACAGGGCCTTGTGACGGGGTGGAGTGAGGAGGCCCGGCGGCTACTGGGGTACGCGCCCGCGCAGGTGGTGGGGCTTCCCGCTGCCGGGCTGCTCGCCGATGACGTCAGCGAGCAGGTGCGGCGGGCGGCGGCCGGGCAGGAACGCCTCAGCGGCACAGTGACGCTGAGGCGCGGCGACGGCCACCGGCTGCAGCTGGGGCTGCTGGCGCACCACCGACGCGGGAGCGGCGGGACAGGCGAGTGGCTCGTGGTGTGCGCGGTGGCGGACCCGGCGTACACGTTCCGGGGCGAGGCGCTGGCGGAGCGGACGTTCCGTCAAGCCCCTTGCGCCATGGCGGTCTTCGACACCGACTTGCGGCTGGTGCGCGCCAACGCGGGCATGGAGGGCGTGCTGTCCTTGGAGGAAAGGCAGATGCTCGGGCTGCATCTGCCGGAGATCGCGCCGTGTCCGGCGAACGACGAGGCCGAAGAGAAGATGCGGCTGGTGGCGAAAACTGGTCGGTCGCAGCAGGTGGAGCCCTGTCTTCATCCCGCGGGTGTCAGCACGGGGCACAGCTGTTCGGCCACGCTTGCCCCGTTGAGGGACCCGGACGGCCGGGTACGTGCTGTGTGCCTGGCGGCGCACCACGAGTCGCAGAGGTACCTCACCCAGGAGCGGACGCCCCTGCTGAACGACGCCGACGCCGACACCACCGTGGACATCACCCGTGCCGCGCAGGAACTGGCCGATGTCGCCGTGCCCCGGCTGGCGGACTTCACCGTCGTCGACCTGCTGGAGGGCGCCCACCGCGTAGAGGAACTCCCCTTCTCGCCGTCGGAGCCGGTGACCGTGCGCCGTACCGCTGTGCGCTCGGTCCGCGAGGACAGCCCTGAGTTCTTGGGTGTGCAGGCGGGGACAACCGCCTACCCGGCGCTGTCTCCCCCGGCCAGATGCCTGGCCCAGGGCCGCAGCGCCCTGTATGACACGGCTGATGCCGGTATCGCCCAGTGGGTGCAGCAGGACCCGGCAGCCGCATGGATCCGCCGGTGGGGAACACACTCGGTGATGATGGTGCCGATGCGGGCGCACGGCACCATCATCGGCGTGGCGTTCTTCGGCCGATACCAGCGCCCCGAGCCCTTCGAACCGGACGACCTGCTGGTGGCCGAGGAGCTCACCGCCCGGGCGGCCGTCAGCATCCTCGAAGCCCGTCGACACTCCCGCGCGCGCACCACCACCCGCGCGCGCACCACGACCATGACGCTGCAGAGCAGTCTGCTGCCGCAGACGCTGCCCGATCAGGCGGCCCTGGAGGTCGCCTCCCGCTACCTGCCCGCCGCGACCCGCGCCGGTTTGGGGGGCGACTGGTTCGATGTGATCCCGCTGTCCGGCGCACGGGTGGCCCTCGTCGTCGGCGACGTCGTCGGCCACGGCATCCGTGCCTCGGCCACCATGGGCCGGCTGCGCACCGCGGTGCGTACCCTGGCCGAAGTCGACCTGCCGCCCGACGAGCTGCTCACATACCTCGACGACCTTGTCCTGCACCTGTCCGCCGAGGAGGGCGGCACGGAAAGCACCCCCGAGACTGCTGGGGGCATCGGCACCACATGCCTGTACGCGGTCTACGACCCGGTCTCATGCCGCTGCACCCTCGCCCGGGCCGGCCACCCCCAGCCCGCCGTGGCCGCCCCCAACGGCACGGTGTACCTCCTCGATGTCCCGGCCGGTCCGCCGCTGGGCCTGGGCGGTCTGCCCTTTGAGGCCCTGGAGACCGAACTGCCGGAAGGCAGCCTCCTCGTCCTGTACACCGATGGTCTGCTCCAACCCCGCGACCACGACATCGACGAAGCTCTGGACAACATGTTCACTGCCCTGGCCCGCCCCGTCACGCAAGTGGAGACGGTCTGCGACAGCGTCCTTGCGGCTGTGCTGACGCATCGCCCCGATGACGACGTCGCCCTGCTCGTCGCCCGTACCCGGGCTCTGCATGCCGACAAGGTCGCCGTCTGGGACCTGGTCAGCGACCCCGCAATCGTCGCCCAGGCCCGGCGCCATGCCACTGACCAACTGGCTGCCTGGAGACTTGACGACGCCGCCCTGATCGCCGAACTGATCGTCAGTGAACTGGTCACCAACGCCATTCGCTACGGCCGACCGCCCATCCAGCTGCGGCTGATTCACGAAGACAACACCTTGATCAGCGAGGTCTTCGACTCGAGCAGCACCGCACCGCACCTGCGGCGCGCCCGGCTGTTCGACGAAGGGGGGCGGGGCCTGCTGTTGGTCGCTCAGCTCGCCCACCGTTGGGGCACCCGCCATGGCCCCCTCGGCAAGACCATCTGGGCCGAACAGTTCCTGGCCGCCGGCACTTGAGGCTGCCGCGCAGACAAACCGCAAACAAACATGGCCTCGGGCTCCGGGTGATGCTCCGGCTGTCCGTTGCCATGGGCAGGCAAGGGTACCGAGTGGGTCGGCTCGGGAGATCACAGCTCGAGCGTCAACGCCAGTCGGATCAGTTCTGCCTGGGTGTGTACGCCGGTCTTGGCCCGGATCCGGCGGAGATAGCCGTCAACGGTGTGTACGGAGATACCGAGCCGTCGTGCCGTTCCGGCATAGGTGCACCCCTCTGTCATGTGCCGCAGGATCTGCTGCTCGCGGGGAGACAGGGCGGGACGTGACGGCTGGGGAGCAACGCGAGGCGACTCGTGCAACTTGATTCCTTCAGCAGGCGGGGCCCGGTGCCCCGCGTTCGCATACAAGAGCCACGAGGGCAGGCCATGCCAACAACTTTCCGGAGCCCCTTTTCTTTCTTCCCGCCGCGGGCACTCGACTCGGCCCAGCAAGGCTGGGGCGGCGCGGCCGCGGCTCCGGTGGTGTGGGGCTGAGACAGCCGCCCAACAGGGGTTCAAGGTATGTCCGTTTTGATATAAAATCGCCAGAGTGGACGATCATGAAATGGTGACTGCCATTCGAGCCGCGGACCCCCGGGGGCTGGCAGCGGCGTATGACGCCTACGCGGGTCAGATCTATGGCTACTGTCGTTCAGTTCTTCACAACAGTGACGCTGCCGCCGACGCCTTGCAGGACACCTTCGTCCTCGCCAATGAGTGCATCGACCAGCTGCGAGACCCTCAGCGGCTGCGTCCGTGGCTCTATGCGATCGCCCGCAATGAATGCCGACACCAGTTGCGTACCAAGGGCCGCACCACTGGGCTCGAAGAAGCCGGCGAGGTAGTCGACGAGGCTGTCGACCTCGGTGCGCGGCTGCGTGCCGAGGAGATACAGACTCTGGTGTGGGAGGCCTTCGAAGGGCTCAACTCGCGTGATCGCGAGGTGCTGGAACTGTCGGTACGCCAGGATCTGGACGGTGCCGACGTGGCTGCGGCACTGGGGGTGCAGCGCAATCATGCACATGCGCTGCTGTCCCGAGCACGGCAACAGCTGGAGAATGCCGTGGCGGCGGTGGTCCTGGCCCACCATGGGCGGAAGGACTGCGCCGAACTGGGCCAGATACTTGACGGCTGGGACGGCACAATCACTGTGCTGATGCGCAAGCGCATCACCCGCCACATCGAGCAATGCGAGATCTGCGACAACCCCAAGCGACGCAATGTCCGCCCCTCGGACGTGACCCACGCCGTTCCCAGTGCCTCTTCCCCCCTCGCCCCAAGGCCGCGGACCTGATGACGTCGTCGACCCCGAGGGTGACGACTCTCCTGGCGACACTGGCGTCGGCAGGGCCTGGACGTGTGGCCTGTCACTGGCTGCTCTGTGGGCTGTAGGGCGTAAGGAGCTGGTCGACAGGTGCGTAGTCGTCGGTGAGCAGCTGGGCGTCGCCGATCCAGGAGGTGAGGTCGTCGCCGGTGGCGATCTTCCAGCCGGTTTGGCGGGCGTCCAGGGCCTCCTGGGTCGCGCGCAGGTCGACCGGCCGGTCGGAGGCGAGCACCACCAGATTGCCGCCCTCGGGGGTGGCGGTCGGATCGAGGCCGATGTCGGCGGGTTCGCCGACGAGGGCGACGTGCTCGAAGGTCTCGCTGAGGGTGGCTACTTCGGCACGTGCGAAGTCCATGCCCCCGTGATCGATGAGGTTGGCGACGTACAGGCCGTCTTCGTTGAGCACCCGCCGTACGTCAGTCATCGCTTCCACTGTGGTGAGGTGCCACGGCACGCTGACGCCCCCGAAGGCGTCGCCGACGACGAGGTCACGACTGCCGGCGTCCAGTCGCCGCAGGCCGAGCCTGCCGTCCTCGACGCGTACGTCGATACCGGCTCCCGATCTCAGACCGAGTTGCTCGCGGTTGATGCGTACGACCCCGCCGTCGATCTCGGACACAAGGCTGCGTGTCCCGGGCCGCGTGGCCGCGAGGTAACGGGGAAAGGTGAGCCCGCCACCGCCCACGTGGTGGGCAGCAAGTGGCTCACCTTCGGGAAAGGCGGCATCGACCACCGACGCGATGGCGCGCACGTACTCGAACTCCAGGAAGGTCGGGTCGTCCATGTCGACGTAGGAGTGCCGCAAGCCGTCCAGAACGAGGGTGCGGCCGCCGTCCCGGTCGGGGTCTGCGACGACCCGTGCGCAGTGGTATTTGGTCTCCGTGTCGCAGCCACCGGGCGCGACCGTGGTGGCGAGGCCGCCGGCGACGACCACGAGCGTGAGGGCAGGGGTGCCGGTCCACCCGCGCGTACGCCACTCAGCCAGCCCCGCGCCGACCACCAGCAGTGTTCCGAGGCCGATCAGGATGCCGCTGACCGGCAACCGCGATATGAGGACGAAGCCGGTGAGTACGGTGCCGACGATGGCACCGACGGTGCCGACGCCGGACAGCCGGCCGACAACCGTTCCGGTCTCGGCGAGGCTGGTGAGACGCAGCTTGGTCACGATCGGCGTCACCGCGGAGAGCAGCGCACCCGGCACGAGGATGGTCCCCGCCGCGATCAACAAGAGCAGCGGTTCTGCCCACTCCGCAGTGGTACGTAGCACAGCGGGGGTGAGGGCCACGACCGCTCCCGACACCCCGAGCGAGGGGCCTATGAGCCGGCGCGGATCGACCTGGTCGGCCATGCGCCCACCCAGCCAGGAGCCGGCGGCGATCGCGGAGAGGGCGATGCCGATCACCATGGTGCTGGTCTCGAGGGTGAGGCCGAGATAGGGAGCCAGCAGCCGCAAAGCGACGATCTCGACCACCAGGACCGCGGCCGAGGACCCGAACACAAGCACGGCAGCGGCACGGGGACCCAGGCCATCGTTGCCAGGCGTGCCCTCGGCGACAGGCGTGGAAGACGTTCCGGTCACGGGCGACATCCTCGCATGCGCCTCATCGACCGAACAGCGGCATCCTGCCCACCTTCGGCGGCAAGGACCTGGAGGACCTGGAGGAGATCGCTCCACCATCCATCCGCACCTGGAGGGCCGAGCGCCAGAAGGCGACCGGCACCACCACGGTCGCCAAGTCCTACCGCCTGCTGAAGGCCATCTTCCGCAGGGCCGGACGGCAGCGGATACCGCCGACCGGCCTTCCTCCCGAATGGGGACAGGTGCGCAGGTCAGCGGGCCCGGCATCGAGCGGCGCGTCGTCCTGCTGGGGCGGCAGGTGTCACTGTCGGCGGACGGGAACGTTGACGTCGTCGATGTTGATGTGGCCCCAGCCGCCCGTCGCCCGGTCGACGACCTCGACGTAGATCCGCTCGCCGATGTGGGCGGACAGGTCGAAGACCACCCGGCGGTACTGCTCGACAGCGCGGCCGGTGGCCTTGGCCAGCACCTTGCCGTCGCCGGCGCGGACGACGGCCGCGTAGAGCCGGTCGGGGTCGTTGCCGCCGGACACGAGCAGATCGACCACGCCGTCTCCGCCGAGGGTGACGGTGGCTGAGCGGAGTACGCCGGTGGCGTCGTCGCCGCCCGCGTCCGGGTTGAAACCCCACAGGTGGTGGCCGGATGGGTCGTCCGGCGTCTCGGCCTGGTAGAAGGGGCCGCCCCAGCCCCAGTCGGGGCGGGTGATCACGTTGGCGTCGCTGAAGGTGGTGCCCGAGATCACGGTCCAGCCGGTGAGGTCCCCGGTGGCGAAGTCGTGGTTGGGGAGGGCGTCGACGTCCGTCGGGCGCGGCGGATCGTACGCGGCCGGGGCGAGGGGCGTGTCGTAGGCGCCGTTCATCCGCCAGACGTCCAGCTCCAGGACCTGGGCGGCGCCTCCCTCGGCCGTCAGCCGCAGGCCGGTGGCGTCCTCCCTGGTCGGATAGACGCGGCTGGTGAGGCTGTTCGTCCCGTTGACATACGCCTCCAGCATCGAGCGGTCGAGCAGGACCCTCAGTCGCAGTCGCCCGCCTTCCAGCTCGACGGTGCCTCCGTGCACACCCTTGCGTACATCCGGGTCGAGGCTGGAGCGGCCGCGGTCGATGGAGAGACGTCGCTTGGCCGTGTCGTAGGAGAGCAGTGTCTGCTCGCTGCCGTCGGCGGTCGCGCGGACGGCCAGGGTGATGGTCGTGGCGTCGCGCGGCTCGATGACGGCCTCGATGTCCAGCATGTCGCCGGAGACGTCGGCGAGCCTGCGGTTCGCTTCCTTCACCGAGGTCTGACGGATCTTGGCAAGTCGCCTGCCCCGCAGGCCGGTTGCCTCGGCGATCGGTTCGACGCCAAGGGTGCCGTCCTGACGCAGCCAGACGCTGACGGGCATCCCGGCGTTGTGCGCCCAGCCGGACTGGGCGTGCTGCTGTTCGCTGCGGCGGTCCTGGGTGATGCTGAAGAGCACGGACCGGCCGTCGGGGGTGACGAAGCCGGACGGGCCGGTGAAGTGCTCGCCGAAGTCGAACTCGCGGGGCTCCTCCTGGTCGGGCACGAAGCGGCACTCGCGCTTGTCGAAGGTGCCGATCCAGTAGTACGTGTGCTTGACCGCGTTCGGGTTGAACGTTTCCCACCAGGGGCTGACCAGCAGGATGTGCTTGCCGGTGCGCTTCCCCTTGGGGCCGGGCAGCGGGAGGAGTACGGGCAGCTCCCACACCTCTCCGGGGCCGGGCACTGTGGCGAGGTCGTTCCAGTGCAGCGGGCCCCGGTACTTCCACGGTCCCTCGGGCCTGCGAGCGGTGTAGACGAGCGCGGTGCCGCCGTGCTTCTTGGTCACCTGCGTGCCGTCGTAGTCGACGATGCCGCTGCCGACCAGCTGGTACCAGACGCCGTCTTCCTCCCAGACGAAGGGGTCGCGGAAGTTCTCCGCCCACGCGGTGCCGGGGCCGGCCGGGAGACCGGCGGGCGCTTCGGTGACCGGCTCGGACTTCATCGTCCAGGTGGGCAGGTCCGTGTCACCCTCGGTCGGGTACGTGGATACGGCGAGGCCGGTGCGCTGGCGGTAGGGCAGCCGGTCGTCGCCGCCGGTGAAGAAGAGCACCGGTCCCCGGTCGCCGTCGACGTATGCCGAGCCCGACCAGCAGCCGTCCGGCCCGACCGAGTCCGCGGCGGGGGCGAGAGCGATGGGAAGGTCGCGCCAGTGCACCATGTCGGTGCTGACCGCGTGGCCCCAGTGGATCTGACCCCAGTACGGGCCGAACGGATCGTGCTGGTAGAAGATGTGGTATTTGCCCTTGAAGTACACGGGCGCGTGCGGCTCGTTCATCCAGTGCCAGGGCGGCAGCATGTGGAACTGGGGGCGGTGCCGGTCCCCGTCGTAACGGCTCCGGTGCGGGGTCAAGTCAGGCCGGGGTACGCGACGACCGGGAAGCGCCGCGAGGCGATCGCCATGTTCCTGCTGCGCCGTCGGATCGTCCAGGGTGCCCGGGCGGATTACGAGACTGTCCATCAGGCCCATGTACATGTTGGCGTGGAACTCGCCGTTCAGCAGCGTGGGTCGGTTGTGACGCCCGATCAGCAGAGGCTCGTCGGAGGCCAGTTGGGGGGCCTTGTCCGGGGTGGCGGCGGTGCCGATCAGTCGGCCGTCGCGGTACAGGCGCAGTTGCCGGGCGGCCGGGTCGTAGGTGGCCGCGACATGGGTCCACCTGCCTTTGGCGGCCGGCTGGTCCGGGGCCCCCTTGACCTCCAACAGGTCGGTGCCGAAGCCGAGTTGGAAGACGATCTGCCCGAAGCGGCGAAGGCCGAGCAGAAATCCGGTCTTCGCTTCCGGGTCGTGCTGGTTGACCAGGGCCTGGGGCTTGCCGTCGATGCCATGCTCGTACGCGTAGGGGGCGATCCATGCGTCGACGGTGAGGCCGTCGACGGGGTCGAGCTTGCCGGGACCCTGGGCGGTGACGACGGTCGAGTATCCGTCGAAGTACAGCGCCCGGCCGCGCACCCCGCGGCGCCGTACGGGGTCGCTGTCGGGCTTGTAGCGGGCGTCGTCGAAGACGTAGCCGACGGGGTCGGCGGTGTCGGACACCGTCTCGCGGGTGACCGTACCGGCGCGCTCGTCGAAGTCCCAGCGGGCGGAGGGGCTTTGAGGGCTGCGCCGTTCCTGGGCGGCGGCCGGAGCGGGAGCGAACGAGAACGGGACGATCGCACCGCCGACGGCGGCGGACACCACCCTGAGGGCTGTTCTTCTCCTCATGGCTGACTCCATAGCTGACTCCACGGCTCACTCCTGGGTCGGCGCGGCAGGCTGACGCCATGCCAAATCGGTTTAGGCGATGGCTCGGCATCGTTCGCGCGCCGCGACAGCTAAAGCAAGAGCTAACGCGCACCGATTTACCTAGGCGTTACCTAAGGCACGTACAAAACGGCCTATAACGTCCCTGTCTTCCATTCGAGATGTCCGAGGTGTTGACACCGGTCGAGGAGCGCATCACTCTCATCCCAACTTGCTAATTCGATTTAACAACGGAGCTGACCGCTGATGCCCGAACGCCGTGTGACCATGGCCGACGTCGCCCGCAAGGCGGGCGTCTCGCCGACGACCGCGTCGTTCGCTCTCTCCGGCCGTACCGACATGCGCATCTCCGAGGCCTCCCGTGAACGTGTGCTGGTGGCCGCCCGGGAGCTGGGCTACCGCCCCAACGTCACCGCACGCAGCCTGCGGACGAAGTCGACGCAGACCATCGGGCTCGTGTCGGACCGGATCACCACGACACCGTTCGCGGGCGATGTGATCCGCGGCGCGCTGGAGGCCGCCCGGGAGCGGGACCACCTGCTGTTCATCACGGAGGCCGGTGGCGATCGCGACGCCGAGTCGTCGCTGGTCCACGCGCTGCTGGACCGGCAGGTCGACGCGGTGATCTACGCGTCGATGTTCACCCGGTACATCACTCCGCCCAAGGAGCTGTACGGGCGCCGGGTGGTCCTGCTGAACTGCCTGGCCCCCGGCTTCGACGCGCCGTCCGTCGTCCCGGACGAGATCGAGGCCGGCCGGGACGCGGCCCGCGCGCTGCTCGCGGCCGGTCACACCGAGGGCATCTGGTCGATCGGCGGTCACCAGGCCGTTCCGGCCACGCCCGAGGGGATCATCGCCGGCAACGAGCGCATGCGCGGCCTTGAGGAGGTCCTGCGGGCGGGCGGGGCCCGCCTGGACGGTGTCGTCGAGTGCGACTGGGACACGCGGGACGGCCATCGGGAGGTCACCGCGCTGCTCGCGGCGGGTCATCGCCCCCGGGCGCTGGTGTGCATGACCGACCGGGTGTCCCTCGGTGCCTACCAGGCGCTCGGCGAGGCGGGCCTGTCGGTACCCGGTGACTTGTCGGTGGTCTCCTTCGACGACCAGGACATCGCGTCCCAGCTGCGTCCGGCGCTCACCACCCTGAAGCTGCCGCACTACCAACTCGGCCGCCTCGCCGTGGAGTTGATCCTCGGCGAAGGGCCGCTCGAAGCAGTCGTACACCGTGTGCCCATGCCACTGCAGGATCGTGCCTCCATCGGCACCCCCGCAGAGGGCTGACACCGGCACCCGAAAAACGGCTCGTCCCGCCGCCCGGACCGAAGCCCCGGACGGCGGGACGACCACCAAGATCAGCGACCGTCGCAACCGGTCGCACAGGCGGGTCCGGCAAGACCCGTCTCAGTGAGATGGAGGAACCCAGTGGTGTGGAGAACAAGGCCCCTCGCAGTCGCGAGTGTAGCCGTCGCGGCGGCGACCGCGCTGGTCGCCGGATGCGGGACCGGGAGCGGCGGCAGCACGTCCGGAGCCAGCGGCAACACGCTGACGCTGTGGACGCACAACGCCGGCAACTCGGCCGAGCTCGACGTCGTCAAGAAGATCATCAAGGATTTCAACGGCTCGCAGAGCAAGTACAAGGTCGAACTCCAGGCGTTCCCGCAGAGCGACTACAACAACTCCGTCGTGGCCGCCGCCTCGGCCCGCAAGCTGCCCTGTCTGCTCGACGTTGACGGCCCCAACGTGCCGAACTGGGCCTGGGGCGGCTACCTGGACCCGATCGACGTCTCCGGCAGCGAGGTACCGCTGTCCGACCAACTGCCCAGCACCGTCGGCCGCTACAAGGACAAGGTCTACGCGTTCGGCTTCTACGATGTCGCGCTCAGCTTCTTCGCCCGCAAGTCGGTGCTGAACGAGTACGACATCCGCATCCCGACCATCGACAAGCCCTGGACGAAGGCGGAGTTCGACTCCGCGCTGGCCAAGCTGAAGAAGAGCGGGAAGTTCCAGTACCCGCTGGAGATGGGCACCGGAGGCAGCGGCGAGTGGTGGCCGTACGGCTACTCCCCGCAGCTGCAGAGCTTCGGCGGCGACCTGATCAACCGCGACGGCTACAAGACCGCCTCGGGCACCCTCGACGGCAAGAGCTCCGTGGAGTGGGCCACCTGGTTCCGCTCGCTGGTGTCCAAGGACTACATGTCGAAGAAGTCCGGAGCCGACCCCAACAAGGACTTCCTGGCCGGCAAGAGCGCCATCCAGTGGGACGGCAGCTGGAACGCGGCCAAGAACGCCGAGAAGCTCGGCGACGACCTGGCGGTCATCCCGCCGGTCGACTTCGGCAACGGTCCCAAGATCGGCGGCGCCTCCTGGCAGTGGGGCATGAGCTCCACCTGTTCCAACAAGGCCGGTGCGCAGGAGTGGCTGAAGTTCTCCCGGCAGACCAAGTACTTCGTCGACTACGCCAAGGCCACCAGCACCATCCCGGCCACCGACGCCGCCGCGAAGCAGGTCGACGGCTACCAGCCGGGCGGGGAGCTCAACGTGTTCGTCCAGTTCGCGCGCAAGTTCGCGGTGGTGCGCCCCGTCACCCCGGCCTACCCGTACATCTCCACCGAGTTCCAGAAGGCGGCCCAGGACATCCTGGCCGGGGCCGACCCCAAGAACGCTCTCGGCCAGGCTGCGAAGGACATCGACAACAACCTCAAGACGAACAACAACTACGCCGGCTGACCCGCCCCGGTCCGGTTCGGGCCCCCGACCCACGCCGCCCGAACCGGACCGGCTCCCCTTGGAGCTACCGTGACCACCATGATCGCAGCCCTCGCCCGGCTGCGTCCGGTCCGGCGAACCCGAACGACCAACGCCCGTCGCCGTGAGAGCCTCACCGCCCTCGGCATGGCCACCCCGGCCGTCGTGCTGCTGATCGTCTTCCTCGTCGTACCGGTCGCCCTCGCCTTCGCCCTGGCCTTCACCGACGCACGGCTCATCTCACCCACCCCGGCCCGCTTCGTGGGCCTGAGAAACTTCACCCAGCTCTTCCAGGACCCGGTCTTCTTCAAGTCCCTGCGCAACACGGCGTACTTCGCAGCCGTCGTCGTCCCGCTCCAGGCCGGGCTCGCCCTGGTGCTGGCGCTGCTGGTCAACGCGAAGGTGCGCGGCGTCAACTTCTTCCGCACCGTCTACTTCCTGCCAGTCGTCACCTCGATGGTCGTCGTGTCCCTCCTGTGGACCTTCCTCTACCGGCAGGACGGCCTGGTCAACCGCGTGATCTCAGGGCTCACCTTCGGAGCCGTCGACGGCCCGGACTGGCTGGGCGACTCCGCCACCGCCATGCCTGCCATCATCCTGATGTCGGTGTGGCAGGGCGTAGGCTTCCACATGATCATCTGGCTGGCCGGTCTGCAGACCATCCCCGCCGAGCTGTACGAGGCCGCCGACCTGGACGGCGCGGGCCGCTGGGACCGCTTCCGCCATATCACCTGGCCCGGACTGCGCGCCACGCGCACGTTCGTATTGGTCACCATCACCATCGCGGCGTTCAGCCTCTTCACCCAGATCCGGGTGATGACGCAAGGAGGCCCGCTCGACTCCACCACCACCGTCGTCTACCAGGCCGTGCACACCGGCTACGACCAGCAGCAGACCGCGTACGCGGCGGCTATCTCGCTCGTCTTCTTCGTACTCGTGCTGACCGTGTCCGGCGTCCAGCGTTTCCTGACCCGGGAGAAGGACTGACATGACCTCCCTCCTGAAGCATCTCGGCGGCCACGCCGGCCGAGTCGCCCTCGCCCTGGTCTTCGCGCTCCCGCTCGTCTTCATGCTCGTGTCGTCCTTCAAACCGGACGACCAGATCTTCGGCGACCTGGGCTCCCTGCGCGCCTTCCTGCCGGTCGGCGCCCTGTCGCTGGACAACTACACGGGCGTGTTCGAACGTGTCCCTGCGGCACGGTTCCTGGTGAACTCCGTGCTGATCTCGTCGATCACCGTGGTGCTCGGCATCATCGTCAACAGCCTCGCCGCCTTCGCCCTGTCACGGATGCGCTGGCCCGGCAGGAAGCTCGTCCTGAGCGCCGTCATCGCCACCCTCATCGTGCCGTTCGAGACCTTCGCCCTGCCGCTGGTGTGGTGGGTCAACCAACTGCCGCTGCTCCGCGTCAACGGCTTCCACCTGGAGTGGACCACCGGCTGGATGGACACCTACCAGGTCCAGATCGTGCCGTTCCTCGCCAACGCCTTCTCGATCTTCTTCTTTCACCAGTACTTCCAGAGCATCCCCAAGGAGCTGGACGAGGCGGCGATCGTGGACGGCGCCGGCTGGTTCACCATCTACCGCCGCATCGTCATGCCGCTGTCCGGACCGGCCGTCGCCACCGTCGCCATCCTCACCTTCCTGCCCGCATGGAACTCGTACCTCTGGCCGCTGATGGTCGTGCAGAGCGAGGAGCTGCGGCCGGTGATGGTGGGCATCTCCTACTTCTTCCAACTCAACGTCGGCTGGGGCCAGATCATGGCGTACTCCTCCATGATCACCGTGCCGATCCTGGCCCTGTTCGTGGCCTTCCAGCGATCGTTCGTCAACAGCATCGCCTCCACCGGCGTCAAGGGCTGACCGCGCTCCTCGACCCCCCACCCCCGAAAGGACCCCTGCGTGTCCGTCCTGCCCGCAGACCCCCACCGGCCCGTCGCGCACCTGCGCCCGCCCCGCAACTGGATCAACGACCCCAACGGGCTGGCCTACCACGACGGCCACTACCACGTGTGCTTCCAGTACAACCCGTACGGACCCGAGCACGCGAACATGCACTGGGGCCACTTCCGCAGCCCCGACCTGCTGACCTGGGAGGAACTTCCCCTCGCCCTCACCCCCACGCCGGCCGGAGAGGACGCCGACGGCTGCTTCTCCGGCAACGCCGTCTCCGACGGCGACCGCATGGTCGCCTTCTACTCCGCCTACCGCACCGACCGCTGGGCCCAGCCGGTCACCACCGCCGAGTCCCGGGACAACGGTGTCACCTGGACACCGCGCGGCAGCCTGCTGATACCCGACCTGCCTGACGGCGCCACCATGTACCGCGACCCGTACGTATGGCGCGAGGCCGGCCGCTGGCGCATGCTGGTCGGCTCCGCCCAAGCGGACGGCCGAGCGGCGGCGCTGCTGTACGAGTCCGGGGACCTGGAGCACTGGGAGTACCGGGGCCCGTTCCTGGACCGGGCCCCGCAGGCGGTGGCGCCCGGCGTCGACACAGGGCCGGGCTGGGAGTGCCCCCAGTACCTGCACGCGAACGGACGCGGCGCACTGCTCCTCGGCGCCTGGGACCCGGAGCTCGGACCGCGCCGGACCGTGGCCTACCCCGGGCACGAGCAGGACGGCCGCTTCCTCGCCGACGCCCCCGAACTGCTCGACCACGGCCCGGACTTCTACGCCCCGGCCCTGCTGCACACCCCCGACGGCCGGTGGCTGTTGTGGGGCTGGTCGTGGGAGGCTCGCGACCCGGAGTGGGTACGTGAGGCCGGCTGGGCCGGGCTGCTGACACTGCCGCGCGAGGTGACACTCGCCGAGAACGGCTCCGTACGGCAGCGACCGGCCGCGGAACTCCTCACGCTGCGGCACGAGCCGGCGGTGACCGCCGCCGGCGAGACCACGGGAACGGCCGTACTGGGGACGGTGAGCCCGAGCTTCGACCTGACGGCCCGTCTGGACCCCCGTTCCGCTGGGGCGGCACTTCGGCTGGTGACCTCCGCCGACGGCGCCGAGTACCTCGACATCAGGATCGACGCGACCGCCGGCGAACTCGTCGTGGACCGCGACCACGCCTCCCTCGACCCGCGCGCACACGGCGGCACGTACCGCGTCCCCTGCCCCGAGGCGGCAGTGGCGGGTGCCCCGGTCGAACTGCGCCTGATCGTGGACCGCTCCATCGCCGAGCTCTACCTGCCGTCGGGCCGGACGCTGACACTGCGGTTCTATCCCACTGGCGGCGCCCCTTGGTGGATCGAGGCCCGTGCCGGAGGCGAGGGTGGCCTCGGCTACACGGTCGGGGCCTGGAACCTGCAGCCGTACACCATGCGGTACGCGGCAGACGCGAGCGCCGTTTCCGCGCTCACGTGATGATGGCTGCGTTCCAGAAGCAGATGCCGAACCTGGTGCGGCTCAGCGGGTCACGTCCATGCGCTGTGTGCCGATGACCGACAGCAGTCGCAGTGCCTCCTCGGACGGTGAGCCGGGGGCGGCGGTGTAGATGACGACCTGCTGGTCCCGGTCGGTGATGGCGAGGACGTCGCAGTTGACGGTGACCGGGCCGACCAGCGGGTGCGGGAAGGTCTTGCACAGGGTGGGCTTGGTGGACACGTCGTGGGAGGCCCACAGCTGGGTGAACTCCTCGCTTCCGGCGAGGAGTTCAGCCACCAGTTCGGTGACTTCGGGATCGTCGGGGTAGCGGGCGGCGGTGGCGCGCAGGCGCTGCGCCGAGGTGCGGGCGAATGCGTCCGCGTCGGACACTCCGTACAACCGCCGCCCCTGCGGGTGCGGCCCGAGGAAGACACGGCGCACCAGGTTGCGGTCGCGCCGCGGCAGGGCGGAGAAGTCCTCCATGAGGGCGGCCGCCAGATCATTCCAGGCGATCACCTCGAACGCCGCGGACGTCACGATCGCGGCGGCCTGCGGCAGCCGGTGCAGCAGGTCGAGGATGCTCTGCCGTACCTCGCGCGAGGGCCCGGGCGGCGGGCCCGGCGGTGCGCCGGCGAGGTGGTGGAGGTGGTCGCGCTCGGCGTCCGACAGGCGCAGGGCCCGGGCCAGCCCGGCCAGCACCTCGCGTGACGGGCGCGGGCCGCGGGCCTGCTCGAGCCGCGTGTAGTACTCGGTCGAGATGAACGCCAGCTGCGCCGCCTCCTCGCGGCGCAGCCCCGGGGTGCGGCGGCGCGGCCCGGCGGGCAGCCCCACGTCGGCGGGGGTGATCCGCTCGCGCCTGCTGCGCAGGAAGGCCGCCAGTTCTCGTCTGTCCACGTCCCCCAGTGTGCGCGGGGGCTGCGGAGCCTATCCAGGTACCGCCGGTGCCTGGATAGGCTCCGTCAACCGGCGCAGGCTCGCTGCCATGGACAACACACCGAACTCCGATACATCCGCCGCCCCTGCCGCACTGGGCCTGCTGGCCGGCAAGGTCGCCTTCATCACCGGTGCCGGCCGCGGCATCGGCGCCGCCGCGGCGCGGCTGTTCGCCCGGGAGGGCGCCCGGGTGCTGCTCGCGGCCCGGACGGAGGCCCAGCTGAAGGCGGTGACCGAGGAGGTCCGGGCGGCGGGCGGCACCGCGGACTACGTGGTGTGCGATCTGGCCGACGCGGCTGGCGTGCGTGCCGCCGTCGACCGCGCCGTGGACCTGTACGGCCGGCTAGACGTCGCCTTCAACAACGGCGCGACGATCCAGCAGCCCGGCCCGATGGACGACATGGCGGAGGCCGACTTCGACCACGTCTACGCCGTGAACCTCAAGGGCGTCTGGCTGGCCATGGTCGCCGAGGTCGCCGCCATCCGGGCCACCGCCGGGACAGGGGCCATCGTCAACAACTCCTCCGTCGGCAGCCTGATGGGCAACCCCGAGTTGCCCGCCTACGGCGCGATGAAGCGAGCGGTCAACAGCCTGACCGAGTCGGCCGCCGTCACCTACGGCCCGGAAGACATCCGCGTCAACGCCATCGCCCCCGGCAACACACTGACCGAGATGATCCGCACCTGGGAGGCGGATTCCCCCGGCCTCCAAGAACGACTCACAGCGCAAACCCCACTGCGCCGCGCGGCCGACCCCGACGAAATCGCCCAGGCCGCCGCCTGGCTGCTCAGCGACCGCTCCTCCTTCGTGACCGGCACGGTCCTACGGGTCGACGGCGGCGCGCGGGCCTGAGTCGAGGATGCCGCCGCATCCTCGTCAGCACAGAGGTCCACCGCCATGGATTCCTTGATGGCCAGTTGGCACTGTGAGGCGGCCTTCAGTGCTTCAGGCTGACGATCACCGAGGAGTCTCCGACGAAGCCGACGCCGAGGATTTTGTCGGTGCTCGGGACCGCCGTGATGGCGTTCAGCCGGAGCAACTGCTGTGAGCCGGATTCGATCCCATCGGTGCTCGGGAGCTTTGACTACACGATCCCTTCGCAGAGCCCGTCCGCGGTGAGGTGTCGGCCGGCACTGAGGACCAGGAACGCGACGTCCGGATTTGACCCCATGGGATCGTTCGCAGCCGGCCTGACCGTGATGGTGCCGTCCATTGCTCTGCTCATGATGGTGAGCGGGAACCGCGTGACGGCCGTGCTGTGAGCGAAACATCGGGCTGCCCCCTTGCGTCGCCGCCACGACGCGCAGAGATACTCGGGCCGGAGTGCCTCCCCCAATCAACCGATGACCTCCCGTACGCAGATCAGGACCCGTACGCAGACCAGAACCCCCGATTCCCCGAACCGCCCCCGGGTACCCGCAGCCTGCGGCGCGACGCCCACGGCACACGCCCACGCACACCCCCGGGAGGCCGCCATGGAACTCAACCTCGTCGAGGAACGTCCGTACCGCTTCCGGATCGAACCGCGAGGCGACATGCGCGTGCCGGGGATCGTGTTCGCGTCCCATGAACTGCTCGAGGACGCTGAGAAATCGCTGGAGCAGGTCGTCAATGTGGCCACGCTGCCGGGCATCGTCGGGGCCTCGTACGCCATGCCGGACATCCACTGGGGCTACGGCTTCCCCATTGGCGGCGTGGCGGCGACCGACGTGGACGGCGGCGGCGTCGTCTCACCCGGCGGCGTCGGCTTCGACATCTCGTGCGGGGTGCGGCTGCTGGCCGCCGACGGTGACCGGAAGTCGCTGGAGCCCGCGTTGCCCGACATCATGGACGGCCTGGACCGGGCGATCCCGCGTGGCGCCGGCCCCGGGGGCGTGTGGCACCTGAGCGGCCCCGGGGAGCTGGAGCGGATCCTGGACGGCGGTTCCCGGTACGCCGTGGAACGCGGTCACGGCGAGCAACGCGACCTGACCCGCTGCGAGGACGGCGGCGCGGTCGCCGACGCCGACGGGGCGCAGGTCAGCGGGCGGGCCCGGGAACGCGGTCTCGGACAGGTCGGCAGCCTCGGGTCCGCCAACCACTTCCTGGAGGTCCAGCAGGTCGCCGAGGTGTACGACGAGCGGGTCGCCGCCGCGTTCGGGCTCGCCCGCGACCAGGTGTGCGTGATGATCCACTGCGGTTCACGGGGGCTCGGGCACCAGATCTGCACCGATCACGTACGCGCGATGGACCGGGCCATGAACCGGTACGGCATCACCGTGCCCGACCGGCAGCTGGCCTGCACCCCGGTCGACTCGCCCGAGGGACAGGCGTACCTCGGCGCGATGGCCGCCGCCGCCAACTACGGCCGCGCGAACCGCCAGTTGCTGTCCGACGCCGCCCGCCGGATCTTCCACCGCGCCGCCCGCGCCCGGCTGTCCCTCGTGTACGACGTGTCCCACAACCTTGCCAAGATCGAGACCCACACGGTGGACGGAGCGCGACGCCGGCTGTGCGTGCACCGTAAGGGCGCCACCCGGGCCTTCCCGCCCGGGCACCCCGAACTGCCCGAGGACATAAGGGAGTTCGGTCAGCCGGTGCTGATCCCTGGCACGATGGGCACCGCCTCGTACGTACTGGCCGGAGTGCCCGGCGGCGACGCCTTCCACTCCACCTGCCATGGCGCGGGCCGGGTGATGAGCCGTCACCAGGCCGCGCGGACGGTAGCCGGGAAGGAGCTGCGGGCCCGGCTGGAGCGGGGCGGCATAGCGGTGCGCCCGCGGTCGCTGCGCGGGCTGGCGGAGGAGACTCCGGAGGCGTACAAGGACGTCAGCGCGGTGGTGGAGGCGAGCGAGGGGGCGGGACTGTGCCGTACGGTCGCGCGGCTGGTCCCGCTGGGCGTGGTGAAAGGCTGACTGTGTTTTCAAGGGCTCGGTTCACCTCCGGGGCGCTACAGCCGGTGTCGAGAGCACGACCGTGCTCGACCCTCGACGCGCCCCTTCGGCTCACTCGCCGTAGGGCGCCCCCCTCTCACCGGTACGCCTCACACATCGACCGTCACCGCGCACGTCCATCCGTACGGACCCGGCCCGATGTGCAGTTCATGCCACGAGACGGCCTTCGGTACGGCGCCCGTGATCTCCACGGCCGACAGATCGGCGACCGCCAGCCGCACATCGACGGCGCCGCCGTGCGTCTCCGTCTCCAGCTCTACGTCCACGGGGACCTGGCCCGGTACTTCGAGGCGGTAGACGACCTCGTCGAGGAGGGCGGCCAGGAGGTCGTCGTCGCTGGTCTCGGACAGTTGGGCGCGCTGGATGGCCGTCGGCCGTACGGCGGAGACGTCGGCGAAGCAGTCGACCATCCCGTGCACGGCCTCGACCAGGCAGTTCTCCCGGGTCGTGCCCCACGCCTCGATCCGCACGTCCGCGGTGTGCGGCACCAGCCGGTGGCCGCTCTCGCCCTGCGCCCGGGCCTGCCTGTCGTCGTACGTCTCGCCGACCATGTCCACCGGGTGCCCTGTTTGTCCCGTACGCATGTGTCGTCGGCACGCGGAAGTAGACGACTGCGGTGACTTCCACGTGCCGTCGACGTAGGGGCCGCCTTACTTGTTCGGCTCCGCCGAGCTGATGTCGGCGAGCGCGGAGCGCGGGTCGCGTTCGACGGCCAGGTCACCGATGCTGAGGACACCGACGAGGTGGTCGCCCTCCACGACGGGCAGCCGCCGCAGGGCGTGCTCCCGCATCAGCCGCACCGCCTGGTCGATGTCGTCCTGCGGGGAGACGGTGACCAGATCGGTGCTGCACACCTCGCGGACAGCGGTGGCGGAGGGGTCCCGGTCCTCGGCCAGCGCCCGGATCACCAGATCGCGATCGGTCACCAGGCCACGTACGTGGTCCTCCTCGGTGATGAAGACGTCGCCGATGTTCTTCTCCCGCATGAGCTTGGCGACCTGGGGGAGCGGAGTCTGCTCGGTCACCGTCACCGGTTCCGCCGTCATGACTTCCCGGACATGCTTCGCCATGGCTACCTCCGTGTGCCTCCCGGGATGAGCACCGGCAATGTGCCTGGTCGGCCGGTGCCCGGTTGATCGCCGAGTACCCGACGGATGTCCCTCCATGCGTCCTGCCTCCGGCGGTTGAGCAGGTTGCCTACGGGGGTGGTGGGTTCGGTTCGCTGGCGACTGCGGGCCCGTCGTGGCTGGTCGCGCAGTTCCCCGCGCCCCTGACGGGGCGCTCCCGGAACCGCCGGCCACCATGCTCACCAGCCACAACCGACCCGCACTTGCCCACCGGCGGGAGGGGACGTGGGCCGGTGCGTCGTATGCCCGTCGCTTAGGTTCTGTCTCAGGAAACCAGGACCGTGTACCAGCAAAGGGCCGTACGCCCGGCCTGCGACGGGCTGACGCACCGGCCCACGGCCCCGCACCCACCACGCACCTAAGGGGCGCGGGGAACGGCGCGCCCAGCCACAACGAACCTGCACCCATACAACGAACCCACCCGCCCAACCGCCGGAGGCACCCCGCGGGGAACGGCGCGACCAGCCACACTCAACCCGCACCCGAAAACGAACCCCCCTGCTCAACCCCGGAGGGATCCGCCCCCCACGAGCGGAGGCGACTCGTGTGCAACCCCCGGCTCAGCTCCCGCGCAAACTCCTCGATCAACGCCTGTGGTTCCCCCAATGGGGAGAGAAGAGAGCCCGCAGGAAGCTGCGGCACCGGCACGTCCCCCGGAATCGGCTGTCGTTCACCCATGACTCACGCTCGCTTACTGGTCGTACTGGTCGAGTTCGCGGCTGGTCCGGCCGCCAGAAGTGGATCAGCGTACGGAATCCGGGCAATTCACGCGTCTCGACCCGCCGTCGGCGGGACGGGTCCGTACGAGTGCTCTGCCATGTGCTCCATCACGCTCCTGGGAGCACACTGGTAGGACACCCGATGAGGTGCTGCCGACGGTGCGCACAAGGGGGTGCTGGCCGTGGCGAGGACACGTCGTACGACGGTGAGGCTGTGGCGGTGGCGGAGCAACCCGCTCCGGCGGCGCGTGGACGTCGTCGAGGCCTGGGTGGTGCTCGGCGCATGGCTGTTCGCCCTGGTGGGCGGCCTGATCGCGGGAGTGGCGGCGGCCGAGGTGGTGAGCCGGAGCGTGGACCGGCAGCGGGAGGAGCGCCGCGAGGTGACGGCGGTGCTCACCGAGAACGCCCCGGAGAGGTCATCGACCCGGACCGTGGGCGGCGACCTGGTCTGGGCCACGGTCCGCTGGAAGACACCGGACGGCGCCGCCCGCACCGGCGAGGCCCAGGTCAGGCCCGAAGCCAGGAAAGGCACCCGGACCACGATCTGGACCGACCGGCATGGCGCCCTGATGGCGAAGCCCCTCAACGAGGCGGAAGCGGTCCTGCAAACGGTGTCGGCGGGCCTGCTGGCCGCGACGGGCGCGGGCGGCGCCGTCTGGCTGGCCGCCTGGACCGTGCGCGTACGCCTCGACCGGCGCCGTATGCGGGCCTGGGACGCGGAGTGGGAGCGGGCCGACATGCGCTGGGGCGGGAGGACGGGCTGACCGCGATACGGGCTGACCTCAGGTCGACACCTGGTCGAGGCCGAGGCCCATCGGCTCGATCCTGCCCTCCAGCATCGCGCCCAGGCCGAGGGCCGCGCACACGTCGGGCCGTTCGGCGATGTGCACCGGCATGCCGGTCGCGGCCCGCAGCATGTGGTCGAATCCGGGCAGCAGGGCGCTGCCGCCGACCATCATGATCCCGCGGTCCGCGAGGTCGGCCACCAGGTCCGGCGGGCAGTCGCGCAGCACCTTGCCGATCCCGTCGAGCACCGCCGTGAGCGGGGCCTGGATGACATCGCGTACGGCGGCCGTGTCGACGTGTACGGAGCGGGCGAGCCCCGTGGCCACGTCCCGGCCGTGGATCTCGGTACGGGCGGGCCCCTCGGGGGTGAGCCCGTTGCCGGACAGGGCGAGCTGCAAGGGGCGTACGGCCTGACTCGGCAGCACCAACTCGTGCGCATGACGCAGGTGCTGGATGATCGCGTGGTCGATGGCCTCGCCGCCGACGGGGATGCGCTCGGCGTTCACGACCGAGCCGAGGGAGAGAACGGCGACCTGGGTGGCGGCCGCCCCGCACACCATGATCATGGTCGCCTCGGGCTGCTGCACGGGCAGCCCGCAGCCCACCGCCGCCGCGATCAGCGTGTCCACCAGCTCGACCCGCCACGCCCCGAGCCCGACCAGCGTCTCGATCGCCGCGCGCTGGGCGAGCGGGTCGGCGTCATGCGGCGTACAGGCCGCCGCGCGCAGCCGGGGCTTACGACGCAGTGTGCGGCGGAGGCGTTCGCCGAGCAGTTGCCGCAGCATCCGCTGCGCCATGTCGATGTCGACGACCGTGCCGCCGGACACGGGCTTGACGATACGGATGTAGCCGGGCGTACGGCCCGTCATCTGCTCGGCCAGCTCTCCGACCGCGATCAGCCCGCCGGTCCTCATATTGACGGCGGCCACACTCGGCTGGTCCACGACCAGCCCGGCACCCTTCACATACACACGGGTCCTCGCCGCCCCCAGATCGACGGCGAAATGACAGCGGCGCAACTGCTCCAGACTGTCGGTCATGGCAGATTCTCCCGAGAGCGCAGACCGTGGGGCCGCCGGGTGGCGGTCCTCCTTGACATCGTGCGCGGGCACTCGGCGGTCCGCCTGTTGAGGGGGGCTGGGTGGGGTGCCGCTGGATGGGTGGCGTCAGCGGGCGGTCTCCGAGGAGCCGTCAGACTGCCCTGGTGACCAGGAGAGTCTGAGCAGCAGATGCCCTTCGGCTCCGCTCTTGGCGATCAACGCGCCCGCCTCCGCGGTGAGTTTCACCCCGAACTCGATCTCCACGGAATCGGGCCGCAGCGAGCCGTCCCGGAAGACCTGGAGCGCGGACTCGGCCGCCGCGCGCACTCCGTCCAGGGCGCCCTCGAAGGTGCGGGTCGCCTGGACCGTACCGTCGTCGCGGCGCGAGACCATCTGGTGGCCGGAGGCATCCTCGATGCCCTCGACGGTGATCACGACTCCGTCGTTGGTCCTGAACTCCACCAAGCCTTCCATGGCACCCCCGTCTCTGATGACTCTCGAGCAACGTCATTTTCACGGACGGTACTTGTGCTTGTCACTCGTGCTTGCCCACGACACCCTTCACGACCCCCAGCTCCACCAAGTCCTGCGGCCGGATCCGGAGTTCGTCCGCCGTCGCGGTCACCTGGTCCGAGGGTCGTTTGAGGATCGCCGCGGCCAGCTCCGGGGCGATGACGGAGAAGTAACTGTCCGGTGTGGCCCAGGTGTTGTCGGGTGCGGCGAGGGCGAGGGCGCCGCCCGATCCGCCCTCGCCGATCAGGAGGGTGGTGAGGGGCGTGCGCGCGGTGGCCACGGCGGCGAACAGCTCCGCTATCGCCGCGCCCGCGCCCTGACGTTCCGCCGCCGCGTCGTTGGCGGCGCCCGGGGTGTCCACCAAGGTCAATACAGGGATGCCGAGTTGGTCCGCCAGGCGGATCAGGCGGGCGGCGGTGCGGTAGCCGGTGGGGCGGGTGGCGGTGCCGGTCTGGGCGGCGTAGGCGATCGTACGGCCGTCCTCCGCCCGTATGCCGAAGCCGCAGAGCATTCCGTCGTCGGTCCCGCCGATGCGGTCGCCGCTGATCGACGCCCGCCGGGTGAAGTACGCGTCCAAGTAGGCCTGGGCGCGGGGGCGTTGAGGGGAGCGGGCGTTGTCGACCGCCTCGCGACCGGTGGCGGGCAGGTCGGCCCGGCCCATCGCTGCTGGGGGAGGGGCGGGTGTTGTGGACGGGCGCGTCAGCAGGTGCAGCCAGAGGCGCAGCGCCCCCGGCAGGTCCTCCGGTGGCACCACCGCGTCGATCGAACCCGCCGCCAGTTGCGCCTGAGCCGTGTACGCCTCCGGGTCCGCGTCCGGCGGGCGGACCCGGGAACCCGCGAAACCCACCTGGGCGCCCGGCAGCGCGAGGATCACATCGGCGCCCGCGCCCAGCGTGGCCCAGCCGCCACCCGTCGTCGGGTCCCGCAGGACCGCGAGCTGTGGCAGGCCCGCCTCGCGGGTGAGTGCCGACTGCCGTGCCACGCGCTGGAGTTGGACCAGCGCGCGCATGCCTTCCTGCATCCGGCTGCCGCCCGTGGCGACGAGGGACACGACGGGGAGGCGGTGCTCACGGGCGTAGGTGTACGCCGCCTCCAGCCGGTCCCCGGTGCGCTCCCCGAGCGACCCGCCCAGGAAGCCGAACTCGAAGGAGATCAGCACGGCAGAAGTCGTACCGACCATGGCCGTGCCGCAGACGACGGACTCCTCCTCGCCGGTGCGGGATGCGGCACGGGCGCGCGAGGCGTCGTAGCCCTGCCAGGACAGCGGGCCGTCGGGTGCGTACTCGCCTGCCTTGACCGGGAGTTCGCTGAAACCGTCGGCCACGAGACCGATCGCCTCGCGAGCAGTGAACCTCCGGCCGTCAGTCATGAGGCAGCGCGCGCTTCATGATCTTGCCCATGTCGTTACGGGGCAGGGCGTCGAGGTAACGGACGACACGCGGACGCTTGTGCGGGGCCAGGCGACGGGCCACATGGTCCGCCAACTCCTCGGCGGACGGCGGTGATTGAGGCGAGTCCGGGTCCGGCACGATCCACGCCACGATCCGCTCGCCGAGGTCCGCGTCGGGCTCACCCGTGACCGCGGCCTCGCGCACGCCCGGGTGTTCCAGCAGCGCGTTCTCGATCTCACCCGCCCCGATCTTGTAACCACCGCTCTTGATCAGGTCGGTGGCCTTGCGGCCGACGATGCGTACATAGCCGTCGGGGTCGCGCACCGCCATGTCACCCGTGCGGAACCAGCCGTCCTCCGTGAACGCCTCCGCCGTCGCGTCGGGCCGGTTCAGGTACTCGGTGAAGAGGTTCGGCCCGCGGACCTGGATCTCGCCCACCGTCTCCCCGTCGTACGCCTCGACGGCCGTCACCCCGTCGTCCTCCGTCAGCCGCAGCTCGACGCCCGGCAGCGGGACGCCGACCGTGCCCGCGCGCGGCTCCCCGTCCGCGCGGACGCTGGTGTTCATCAGGGTTTCCGTCATCCCGTACCGCTCGATGACCCGCCGTCCCGTCGCCGCCGCGATCCGCTCGTGGTCGTGCACGGGCAGCGCCGCCGAACCCGAGACCAGCAGCCGCGCCTTTCCCAGGGACTTCGCGAGAGCCGGGTCGTCGGGCAGCGCCTCCGCGATCCGGTGGTACATCGTCGGCACCCCGAACAGCATCGTGGCGCCCTCGGTCAACTCCCTTGCCACACCCGCCGTTTCGAACCTGCCCAGATGCCGCACGGATCCGCCGCGGCGCAGTGGGCCGAGGATCCCGAGGATGAGGCCGTGCACGTGGAAGAGGGGGAGGCCGTGCACGAGTACGTCGTCGCCGGTCCACTGCCAGGCGTCCGCGAGGGCGTCCAGGGTGGCGGCGATGGCCCGGCGGGGGATGACGGCGCCCTTGGGCGGGCCGGTGGTGCCGGAGGTGTAGACGATCAGAGCGGGGGATTCGAGGGTGGGTTCCGCAGGCACGTGAGGCGTCCCCGTGGCGCGTACGTCGATGTCGACACGCCCCAACTTTCCCAGCGCCGAGGGGAGTTTATCGTCCGCCCCCGCAAGCACCAGCGTCGGTGCGCTGTCCGACACGATGTGCCCCAGCTCGCTCTCGCCCGACTTCGGGTTGAGCGGTACGGCGGGGATGCCGGCCAGCAGCGCGGCGACCACGGCGACCGCGGTCTCAAGGGTGGGCGTGGCCCAGACGGCGATCCGGCCCGCTCCCGCGAGACGTTCGGCCAGGGGCGCGGCCACGGCGGCGAGCTCGCCGTACGTCAGGGAGCGGTCGCCGAAGCGCAGGGCGGGCCGGTGCGCACCGGGTCCGTCCGGGTCCGCCGAGGCCTCGGTCAGGGCCGGGAAGAGAGGGGACACGCTTCGTACTCCTTGATCGTTCGTCGGTACGTCACTCATGGCGTCGTCGGCATCCGCAGGTCATCCCGGGGTCATCCCCAGTTGGGCACCACCATCACCAGCCACGCCACCGCGGGTACCACCGCCACCACGATCCCTCCGTACACCATCAGCTGCCGGAAGAAACGCTCGCGGTCGACGTCCGGCGCCGCGGCCAGCACCAGCGCGCCGTTCGTCGAGAAGGGGCTCACGTCCACGACCGTCGCCGACACGGCCAGCGCGCACACCATGCCGATGGCCCCGATCTCGCCCTGCGCGAGGAAGGGTACGGCGAGGGGGATCAGGGCGCCCATGATCCCGACGGACGAGGCGAACGCCGAGACGATCGCGCCGATGTAGCAGAGCAGGACCGCGGCCAGCAGCGGGACGCCGATGTCGCTGACGCCCTCGCCGGCCCAGGTGATGGTGCCCATCTCGTCCAGGACACCGACGTACGTGAGGACACCGCAGATCAGCAGGACCGTCGACCAGGCGATCTGGCCGACCGCCTTGCGGCTGTCCTCCGGCCAGACGGTGCTCAGCGCGACGGCGAGAGTGATCGCGGTCAGACCGGCATCCAGGTCGAAGGCGAGGACGGCTACGACGAGGGCGACGAGCGAGGTGAGCGTGGCGATCCGGGCCGGGGTGAGGTGGGTGGTGTCGGGCTTGGTGGGTGCGTCGGGGCGGGTGGCCACGGCGGTGTTGGTGCCGGTGCCGGTTCCCGTGCCGGCGGCGGTACCAGCGGGCTGCGGTCCGGAACCGCCCTCCGGAACGTCGCCCTTGTCAGAGGCGTCCTTGGAGGGCTCGTCCGGCGTCACCGCCCCCTGCGCCCACAGCTTCAGCCCGCCGAAGAGCACGAAGACCACACCCGCGATGACCAGGTTGGCGAACAGGGAGGCCAGGAACAGCGCGACCTCGTTCCCCGGCAGGTCCTCCCGCTCCACGATCCCGTTGACGATCGACCCGTAGATGCTGATCGGCGAGAAGCCGCCGCCCTGCGCCCCGTGCACCACCATCGCGCCCATCAGCAGCGGACTGATCCCGTACCGCGCCGCGAAACTCAGCGCGATCGGCGCCACGATGGCGACCGCGGCGGGACTGACCGCGCCGATCGCGGTGAGCGCCCCCGTGATCACGAACATCACCCACGGGATCAGCGCGACCCGGCCGCGTACGAGCCGGATCGAGGCGTGCACGAGCCAGTCGGTGGTGCCGTTGGCGCGGGCGATCGCGAACAGGTACGTCACCCCTACGAGCACGACGAAGAGGTCACCGGGAAAGCCCGCGAAGATTTCGTCGGCGTTCAGTTCCGCGACGAGTTCGCCGACCCCGAACGCGGCGGCGAAGGCGAGCGCGCCCATGTTGATGGAGCGGGTGGTGGCGATCACGAACACCACGACGAGTACGAGGATCGATATGAGTTCGGCGGACATACGGGCTCCCGTCTTTGGGCCCCGGAGCGGCTTGGAGGGCTGGTGGATTGGCCAAGTGGCTGAACCACTTCGGTCGCTGGACAGCGTGGGCGCGGCGCGGGCGCACGTCAAGGGGTCGCGCAAGAATTGGCTCAGCCAATGGACCACTACCTCCACGGTGTTACGCTCCCGACGAAGGGGGACCCCATGACCGAAGCCCTGCGCCCCATGACGAAGCAGCGCCTCTACGAGCAGGTGCTGGAGCGGCTGCGTCAGTACGTCGCCGAGGGCGGTCTGCGTGCCGGTGACCGTCTGCCACCCGAGCGCGACCTGGCGGCCCGCCTCGGTGTCAGCCGCGCCTCCGTGAAGCAGGCCATCGTGGTCCTGGAGGTCCAGGGCCTGGTCGAGGCCCGGCACGGCGGAGGTACGTACCTGGTCCGCGACAGCCTCGACGTGGAACCCGTCGAGCGGCTCGTCGAACGCCGCCGGCGCCTGCCCGACGTACTCGAAGCCCGCGAGGCCCTGGAGACCAAGCTCGCCGAACTGGCCGCCGAGCGGCGCACGGACGACGATCTCGCCGCCCTCCGCGCGGCCCTCGATCACATGGCACGCGAGATCGAGGAGGGCGCCCACGGAGTGGAGGGCGACCGGCTCTTCCACGCCGCGGTCACGGCGGCGGCCCACAGCAGCATCCTCGCCGAGTTCATGCGCTCCATCGCCGAGCAGATCACCGAGAGCCGCAACGAATCCCTCCGCCAGCCGGGCCGCCCCACCCGCTCCCTGGCCCAGCACCACGCGATCCTCGACGCGATCGCCGACCGCCGCCCGAGTCAGGCGGCCACGGCGATGCGACGCCATGTCCGTACGGTGGCGAAGGTACGGCTGCTGGACTGGGACCCGGAGGAGGACGACGCGCCAACGGCCTGACGAGGAACATCCCGTGCTGTGCCGGAGGTGCAGATAAACGTCAAGTTCAGCCCGCCCCGCCGTCGAGCAGCCGGCTGTAGCGCAGCCGCAGCGCCCGCTCGGTGCTGGCCGCCACAGTAACGAGCCCGACCACGGTGTTGCCCCATGCCGGTAGATCAATGGGCGAGGTGAAGGTCCCGACGTACTGGGCGACGCCCTCCGGCGCCCGAGTGACCTGTTCGGCGAGCTGAAGGATCAGGAGAACCAGGCCGATGACGAGCACGATCACCGAGAGGAAACCGATACAGCGGCTCAGTGCGGGGTGCGATCGGTCGAGGCGCGCGCGGCGCCCCTCGGCGGAGGCGGGGTCCGGGACGAGTTGGTGCTCGGCCCCCTCGGCGGTGACGTAGTGGCAGCGCTTGAGCCCGAAGCCGCTCGTCCTTACTTCGACGGTGCCGCCCTGGACGGGGAAGACGGCAGGGACTTTGGACTCGGCGTGATGCCTGCCATCGAGGTACAGATGGGCCTTGACGTAGCCCTCCGACTGATTCTGATGCCTGACGTCGACGGCGTAGACCGTCTGCCGGCCATCATCGTTCATCAGCCGAAGATGGAACAGTGCGCGGGTAAGCATCTGCCACCAGCGGAAACGCTTCAACGGTCGCCCGTCCCCGGGCTTGACCCGCTGCACAGCCCGACGATGCCGCCACTCCTTGAGCATGCCTCTACTCCTGTTACTTGCTGGGTTCCGCCGCACAGGCGAGGTCCTGCGCCGGGCGCTGCCCGGTGGTCAGGAACGCTGTCACCGCGTCGTTCGCACACGTGTTGGGGCCGAACGGATAGACGCCGTGCCCGCCCTGGTCGGCCGTCACCATCGTGGCCCGCTCCCCGAACGCCCGCCGCAGCTTCTGGGCGCCGGCCAGCGGTGTCGCCGGGTCGCGCTCGTTCTGCACCATGAGCACGTTCGACGGGCCCCGGTCACCGATGCGCACCGGCAGCTCGACCCGCTTGTCCGGCCAGAACGCGCACGGTCCGATGCCGGCCGTGGACCCGCCCAGCATCGGGTGCCTCAGCCGGTCGACCGCGACATTGCGCTGATACTCCCGGACCGTCTCCGGCCAGCGCGTATCGCTGCATATCACGTAAAAACGGGCGGACATGAGGTTCTCCATGTTCGCCGTTGGCGGGATGGGCGGCAGCGGCCGGTCCGTGTCGAGCGCCCGCCAGGTCTCGGCCAGCCGGGGCATGAGCGCATCGACGTAGAGCTCCCCGAACGTGATCCCGCGGAACAACGTCCCGTCGATGCCCTGGACCGGTTTCGCGTCCAACCGTTCCGCGAGATCGAAGAACTTCGCGGTCACCTGCTCCGGTGTGGTGCCCAGACCGTACTCGGGGTGCGCGGCCGCGAACGCCGCGAAGTCCGGGAACCGGTCCTCCAGTCCAGGGGCGAACAACCGCATGGCCGTGACGTCGTAACCGCCGGGGCCCGTGTTGCTGTCGAGCACGACCCTGTCGCTGCGCTCCGGGAACATCGTCGTGTACACCGCACCGAGGTAGGTGCCGTAGGAGGCACCGAGGTACGAGAGCTTCGGCTCGCCCAGCGCCGCCCGGATCCGGTCCATGTCGCGCGCGGTGTTCGCGGTGGTGGTGTGCGGCAGCATCCACGCCGTCCGCGAGGTGGCGCACTGCTCGGCGATGGTCCGCGCGTTCCCCGCCTCCCGCGCGACATCGGCCGCGGTGTGCGCGTACGGCGGGAAGTTGCCGCGCGCCTGCTGTTCCGGCGTCAGATCGCAGGTCACCGGTGTGCTGCGGCCGACGCCGCGCGGGTCGAAGCCGATCACGTCGTAGGAGTCCAGCACCTTCTGCGGCAGCCCTGAGCCGGCGAGAACGGCCGGGTAGTCGAGTCCCGTGCCGCCGGGGCCGCCTGGATTGGTCAGCAGCACGCCGCGGCGCTGCGAGGGTTCCTTGCTCGCCAGCCGGGAGATCGCGATCTCTATCTGCCGGCCGTCCGGATCCCGGTAGTCCAGCGGGACTTCGAGCGTCGAGCACTCGAGACGGGGTAAGGCGGCCTTCTCCGAGGCGGCCTTCTCCGGGCACGGGCCCCACCGCACGGTGTCCGGCGTCGCTGCCGCCGATACTCCCGGAATCGCGGTCACCGCCACCGCGGTGGCGGCGAGGGCGAGGGACAAGGTTCGGTGCATCTGATGTCCTCCTGAGGGCACACGGGGGCGCCGGAACGGGCGGGCAATGGGACGGCCCCGCCGCTGGCCGTTCATGGGGACCAGCACGTCGAGCTGGGCGGGTTGCAGAGGTCGAGGGCTGCCAGGCCGAGCGCGTGGAGCAGCCCTTTCACGGAGTGGACGTCGCCTTAGGTGAGGTTCAGACGTTCAGCGTCGGTGACGGGTGCCGAGGTCATGCATCTATCTCAGCCGCCTTCACACTCGCCTGGCAGGGCGTGGTGTCATCACTTCGCCGTGACGTTCGTCAGGACGAAACATGACGTGGTGTCACCGTCGCTTCCCGGAGGGCCGGAGGAATGCTGCGAAACGGCGCGACTGTGTAGGCCGATGAACTCTTCTCTCGGCTGCCTCGGCTACCTCTCGTAGCCTGGGCGTCATGACCACCCTGCAGAAGATCCATGACGTGCCCGTTCTGATGTGTGCTCCCGAGGGCGAACCCATCCGCAGCGAACGTGACGCGCTGGATTTCATCGGCGATGCCGGGTATCAGGGCGCTCAGTGGGTCGTCATCCCTGTCGAGCGGTTCGATGAGGCGTTCTTTCAGCTGAGCACTCGTGTCGCCGGAGGGATCATCCAGAAGTTCGTCCAGTACGGCATGGGGATCGTCGTCCTCGGTGACATCTCCCGTTATGCGGAGGCGAGTTCGGCTCTGCGGGACTTTGTCCGTGAGTGCAATCGCGGGCGGCAGACATGGTTTCTGGTCGATGTGGAGGAGCTGCGGGAGCGGCTCAAGGGGTAGGTGAGCCCGGCCCGTGGGGCTCCCTGGGCCCACCACCGCGCCCGCTTCCCCACCGCCAGGCCCGCCGCCGCAACACCACATCCTCGATGTCGCAGACGGGCGGCGGGGAGGGGTCCCGGAGAGTCCGTGTAGACACGTATCACGAACAGACCATCGATGGTCCGCCGAGCCACCCCGGAGTCGTGATGCGGAGACAAGTCCCCTTGTTCGTCGGCGGCTTTGTCGCGGCCGCCCTGCTGACCGCGTGCGGGACCGAGACCGGGTCCGACGCGGTGGGCAACACACCGACCAGCGCCACGAGCGCGCCGTCCACCTCGTCCGACCGCAGCCCGTCGGATCGTTCCTCGTCCGGTCCACCCTCTTCGCAGGCGGACATCCGGCCGACCACCACCCCGCGGGAGGGCGACTGCGTCGGTTCCGACGGGCCCCGGCAGGGCGGCGAGGTCTGGGTGGTCGACTGCGCCCACCGCAACGCGGTGGCCCGGGTGACCAGGCTGGTGCCGAACGGCAAGTCGGACCTCTGCATCAGGGACGACTACACCGGCTTCGACTTCCGCAACGACAAGCCCAGCCTGTGCCTGATGCTCTACGGCAACGAGGGCGACTGCTACAGCGGGTTCGACGTACGCGTGGCCACCGGACCACGCGTGGAGTGCACGGACCCGAAAGCCGTGGTGCGCCTCGAGCGGATCGTCAGGGGCGACGGCCCCGACGCGTGCCGCCAGTCCACGTCGTACGGCGATCCGAACGCCGCCGCCCTCTTCTACAGCAAGGCCCCCGACTTCGACGCCAAGGCCGGCACCTTCCACGACCTCACTTACTGCCTTACGTCGCCGAATTCGTAGCGGGCGGTGACCGTAGACGCCCGCCGGTTCGGCCGGGCCGGATGTCAGTGCCGGGTGCTTGTATTCGGTGCCATGACAACATCTGTATTTTCCGCTCCGCCCGATCGCATTGAGCGGCCGGACGTCGCCGTCATGCAGCAGACCACCGTCGACGAGTTGCCCCGCATTCAGCAGCTCTGGCCGTCGTTCGAGAAGCTGGTCGGGCTGCGCGGACGCAAGATGTACGCGCAGATCGACGTACGCCAGAACACCTACACGGTCTGCACGCCGGTCAAGGAGGACGACCGGCCCGACCTCTTGGATCTGCAGCTCGGCACCTTGCCAGGAGGTTCCTACCTGCGCGGTCGTCTGGTCGGCGAACCTCCCCAGATTTACGGGCAAATCGGCGACGGGATGGCCGAGCTGGAGGCGATGCTGCCGGCCGATGACGACCGGCCCCTGGTCGAGTTCTACCGTCGGCACGACCAGATCGAGCTGTGGGTGCCGATCCGGTCGTGACAACAGCTCAGCTCCGCGCTCAGCGCGATTCGGTCGTCACCACGTCGGCGACCACGCAACTCACGTTGTCCGGGCCTCCGGAGTTGTTCGCCGCGATGATCAGGGCGCGAACTGCCTGTTCGGGGACGGGGATTGTGGTCAGGGTTTCCTGGATCTCCGAGTCCGGGACGACGCTGGAGAGGCCGTCCGAGCAGAGGAGATAGCGGTCGCCCGGAAGCGCGTCGTGCAGTCGCACGTCGGGAGCGGGAGCCGGTCCGGCGCCCGTCAACGCCTTCAGTAGGAGCGCGCGTTGGGGATGGACCATGGCCTCCTCCAGGGTGAGGCGGCCCTCGTCGAGCATCGACTGGACCATGGTGTGGTCGTGGGTGATCTGGAAGAGGGCGCCGTCGCGCAGGAGGTAGGCGCGGCTGTCGCCGATGTGGACCAGGGCCAGTTGGGAGCCGGTCCAGAGCATGGCGGTGAGCGTGGTGCCGTCCTCCTCCGGGTTCCGGGTCACGTCCTGGACCGCCTGCGTCGCGCCCTGGACAGCGTCCTCCAGGAGGTTGAGGACACTGCCCGCCGGAAGCGGCTCGGTGTCCAGGAACTTGAGGGCCTCGACCGCGGCCGTACTGGCGGGGGCACCCGCCGGCCCGAAGCCGTCCGCGACGGCCAGGACGCGGGTGCCCGCGTAAGCGGTGTCCTGGTTGGCGGGGCGGACCAGGCCGGTGTCGGAGAGGGCGGCGTAACGGAGTTCCAGCATGGTGGTGTCCTTCCTCGGAACCTGTGAAAGGTGGTCGACGAGGAAGGCCGCCAGGTCACGGCGGGTCGCCGTCTCGGCCTCGACCCGCGCCCAGTACGCGCGGATCTCCGCCGCGGCGGACGCTGGTTCGAGGGCGCAGACCTGCCGTATCCGGGCCAACGGCATTCCGAGCCGCCGCAGCCACGCCACCAGACGCGCCTGCTCAAGCTGCTCGGGCGCGTAATAGCGGTACCCGGTCTCCGGGTCCACTCGCGCGGGCCGCAGCAACTCCAGCTCGTCGTACAGCCGAAGCGCCTTCGGCGACAGCCGGCACGCCTTGGCGAACGCCCCGATCGTCAGCATCTCCATGCGAACCCCGAATCTCATACGCACGATCTCGCGAGCCAGTCGCTCCTCGTCTCGCCACCGATGCTGTGGCCTCCCCAAAGGGGAAGGTCAATTCCAGGTGCTTCGGTTCCGGTCGGATTGTTAGCCTGCGGGCCGAACCGCTGGAATCGGCGTACGGACGAGGAGTCCCCGTGACACACAGCACCCGCATCGCGCTCGTCACCTGCCGGGAGGTGCGGGAGACCGGTTACGACCGCGACCTGCCGGTGCTCGCGGGCGCGGTGGAGGAGGCCGGGGCCGAGGCTGTCGTCGTGTGCTGGGACGACCCGGAGGTCCAGTGGGCGGGCTTCGATCTCGCCGTGATCCGGTCGACCTGGGACTACACCTGGCGGGCCGCGGAGTTCGTGGCCTGGGCCGAGCGGTGCGGGCAGGCCACGACGCTCGCCAATCCGGCCGACGTCGTGCGGTGGAACGCCGACAAGCGGTACCTGGGGGATCTCGGGGCGGCCGGGATTCCCGTCGTCGACACGCGCTTCCTCGCTCCGGGGGACCCGGTCGATCTGCCCGAGGAGCAGGAGTACGTCATCAAGCCCACCTCGGGGGCAGGGGCCCGGTACGCCGCCCGTTACGCGCCAGGGGAGCGGGGAACGGCCGTACGTCACCTCGCGCGGATGCACGCGGAGGGGCTGACCGCGATCGTGCAGCCGTACGTCCGGAGCATCGATACGGTGGGCGAACGGGCCCTCCAGTTCATCGGCGGGCGATTCCTCCATGCCATACGCAAGGGCGCCGTCCTCGAACCCGGGACCGCTTACGACGAGGACAAGGTCCCGCACCCGAACCTCCGGCCCTGGGAGCCGACCCCCGCCGAACTCGCCGTAGCCGAACGGGCGTTGGCGGCCGTACCCGGCGACCCCGAACTGCTCTACGCCCGCGTCGACCTCGTGGACGGAGACGACGGCGAGCCCCGCGTGATGGAGCTGGAGCTGATCGAGCCGAACCTCTTCCTCTTCCTGCACCCGGACTCGGTGCCGGTCGTCGCGGAGGCGATCGTCAAGGCTGCCCGCTGACGGCGACGCCCTCGCCGCCGCTGACGGCCACCCGCTGCAACAGCCCCCACGTGAACTCCGCCACGCAGTCCCGTCGTACGCCCGATGCGTCCGGCGCCTGGAACTTCAGTCCCCACCGTGTCGGCGCCGTCCCCTCCAGTGGCCGGACGGGAGCGAAGGCGCGGGCCGCCTCGTCGACGGTGCAGGACCAGGGGCGGAGGTCGTCGAGCGTGCGCAAGGAAGGCTCCGCCGCACCCGGCGCCCGTACCAGCCACTCGTTCCAGACCGCTCCGTTCGGGGCGAGGAGCACCTCGAAGCGGAGATCCGGCCACAGGGGGACGGACCAGAGCCGGGCCTCGCACTCCAGGTCGCCGATCTTCCGGGTCGTCACCGACTCCGGCTGGCCGAGGACGGAGTGGTAGCGCGAAGCGGCCGAGCGGGAGCGGGGGCCGCGGATCATCGCCTGCCAGCGGCGGTTGGCCTCGCGCATCTCGGCGATCGAGACGCCCAGCTCATGACGGGCGTCCTCGACCAGGTCCGGATTGTGGTCGGCCATGCGGCGCAGCAGGACGAGCTGGAAGTCGAGCCGGGTGAAGGGGCTGGTGGGTCGCTTCGCGGCGGGCATGCGTCCCATCGTCGCGTACGGGGTGCTCGCCCGGGCGGCGGCCGTCCGGGAGGAACAGGACGGAGTTCACGTACCGGATGTAGCGGTGGCCGCGGAACGGCAGCACCCGGCGGACCAGGCCCTGGGAGACGACGTGCGAGGCGCGCTCCTGATGGGCTTCCAGATCGAAGGAGGACAGCGGGAGCCAGGTGTCGCCGGGCAGGACCCAGCCCTCGTAACCGTGCTGGGCGAGGTGGGAGACGACCGGGGCGATCGGCTGGATGCGGGCCTCCAGCTCGATGAACAGGGCCGGCCGGTCGCGGGTCAGCAGGGCGGTGGCGCCGTGCAGGACCGCGAGTTCGTTGCCGTCGACGTCGATCTTGATGAAGCCGACGTCGTGGAGGTCCAGGCTGTCGAGGGTGAGGCAGGGGACGTCCAGGGCGCGGGCGTGGATGTCCCGGCGGATGAGTGAGGAGACGCCGCGGTCGCCCTGGTCGCCGGGCGGCAGCCAGAGCCGGGCGGTGCCCCGGCGGTCGCTGGCGGCGGCGCGGACCACCCGTACGTTGCCGGGGGTGGCGTCCGTCAGTAAGCGGGCCAGGTGCGGAACCGGCTCTACGGTCACGACGCGGCGGGCCCGGTCCGACAGACGGCGCGTCCAGGGGCCGTACCAGCCGCCGACGTCCACGGCCGTGCCGCAGTCCGGCGGGCACAGCTCGGGGAGCCGGGCCAGCTCGGGCTCGAAGCGCGGGTAGACGAACCGGGCTGCTGCGGCGACGAGGCGGAGCGGGATGAAAGGGGCTAGGCGGGCCGCCAAGGTCATGGGGCTATCCGTTTCAGTAGTTCCTCGTGCTCGTCCTCCGTGACCTGCTCGCCGGATGACGGGAGGAGCTGCGGTATGCCGTCGATGATCGGGTAACGGCGTTGCAGGCGTGGGTTGTAGAGGGCGTCGCCCGGCCCTCCCGGCTCCTCCGGTTCCTGTACGAGGAGGTGCAGGGGCCCTTTGTCCAGCGGGCACGCCAGGATCTTCAGGAGCGGGTCGTCAGGTTTCATGGTGGGGTCAACTCCCGGGTGGGGGTGGGGTGTTCGGACTCCGACGGCCGTTCGGGCTCCGAGGGTGGCTCGGGCTCCGACGGCGGTTCCGGGTCCGACGGTCGGGGCTCCGGCTTCGCCGGCGGGTCGTGCTTGGGCATCGCGAGGAGTACGGAGACCGCCAGCGCCGTACCGCCGAGGCGCAGCGCGAGTCGTATCGGGTCCTCGGGAAGCGCCTCGCCGAACGCGAGGGTGCCGAGCACCGCCGTGAACAGGGCGGTCACCGTCGTACAGACCGGCACGATCAGCGAGGCCCGGCTGCGTTGCAGCGCCGCCTGCGACATGATCAGGCCGAACGCGCCGGTGAAGAGCAGGATGTAGGGATACGGGGAGACCAGCAGGTCGAGCACCGCTCCGCCGAGGCCGTCTGTCGTCAGGTAGCTCGACACGCCCTTGATGGCCAGCGAGCTCACTCCGTACAACAGGCCCACCGCCACGCCGTATTCGACCCCCGTGGTCGGCATACGGTGCCGGCGGCGGGCGCGGTGCTCGGCGGAGCCGTACAGCCAGACGCCCGTCGCCAGGGTCGGCAGGCAGACCAGCAGGATTGTCGAGACGGGGGCGCTGCGGCTGACGGTGTCGGAGCGTTCGTTCAGCGACAGTACGACCATCAGCAGTGCGGCGAGGATGGCGCCGAGCGCGTACCGCTCGCGGCCGGAGGTCTCTTCGCCGAGCAGTTTCGAGGAGAGCAGGACGAGGATGACCAGGCCGGAGACGAAGATGCCCTGGGCGGCGGCGATCGGCAGGGTGCGGTAGACGACGAGCTGGGCGCCGAAGCCGCTGGCCAGGGCGAGGGAGCCGCCGATCCACAGCGGGCTGCCGAGGACGAGACGTAGCAGGCGCGCTGGTTCGCGGACGCTCACCGAGGGCATGGCCGTCAGCGCCCGTTTCTCCAGGACGAAACCGGTGCTGTACAGAACGTTCGCCAGCAGCGCCGCCGCTACCCCCCACCACATGGGCTACGTCCTCCGGGCGTGCAGGAGCAGGATCGAGGACATGGACGGTGCCCGGCACGCCAGCCGGTCCAGTGGGCGCATCGGGCGCGGTACGCCGTGGAAGGGCGCGCCCCGCAGCTGTACGACCTCGAAGCCCGAGGCGGCCACGAACTCCCGTAGCGCGCGGGCGGTGTAGAGCCGCAGATGGCCCACGACCTCCTTGCCGGGGCGGCCGTGGATGGCGCGCAGGCTCACCTCGGAGAAGACGGGCTGGACGCCGGCGAGGAGCAGGGCCCGGTTGTACCAGGCGGCCAGGTTCGGGGTGGAGAGCATGAGATGACCTCCGGGGCGCAGGATCCGGTGGATCTCGTCGAGGGCCGCGTCGGGGTCCACGAGGTGTTCGATGACCTCGCTGAACAGGACGGCGTCGGCACTGGCGGACTGGAACGGCAGCCCGCCGTCGGTGAGTTCGCCTCGTACCGCGTACGGGATGTGGGTGTGCGCGCGTTTCAGGGCGTCCTGGGACCAGTCGACGCCGATGATGCGGTGGCCCGCGAGGAGCGGGGCGGCGGTCGCCGCGGCGGTGCCGTCGCCGCAGCCGATGTCGATGACGGTCTGTGCGCCGGACGTGGCCGGGCCGAGGGCGTCGGCGAGCATCCGGGCCTGGCGGAGGCTGCGGGGGGTGCCGGAGGCGACGGTGACGTCCGGGTCCTCGTAGAAGTCCCTCAGGCCGTGCGGTCGTTCGCGGCGGGGCGGGGCGGTGGTCATGGGCCGTTCCCCCTCGTGGGCTGCTGGCCGTGTTCCGTCGCGTGCAGGTAGTGCTCGAACAGGTCGCGGAGGTGGCAGCCGTCGCCGTGGCTGAGGAGGGTGCGGGACCAGCGCAGCGCCAGGTGCAGCCGGCCCGCCGTGGCGGCCGTCGTGACGGTCAGTCCGCGGGGCATGCGGGCGGGGGCGGAGAACCACACCGCGTTCGCGCGGCCCGCTCCCTCGCCGAAGTCGAGGGGGTAGGGGACGCGGCCGATGTTGCTCAGCAGGGTCGTCGACGTCCAGGGCGCGGCGGCTTTGCGCAGGCCTCTGGTGAGTGCGGCCCGCCAGGGTACGGGGGCCCAGGGAGCGGTCAACAGGGCGGCTCCGTGGCCGAGTTGGGGCCGGGGCTGGGCCTTGAGGGCGCGGGTGCGGTCGGCTGTACGGCGCAACAGGCGGGGCAGGTCGGAGGCGTCCAGCTCCTCGGGTGCGAACGGGACTTCGACGAGCCGGGTGCCGTTGCCGATGGGCATGTCCGTGCCGCGCGGCCGGTCGTCCACCGGCATCGTGATGCGCATCGGCCGGGGGCGGGCGCCGTGTTCCCGGTTCCAGTGGGTGATCATCAGCGCGGTGGCCACCATGAGCTGGTCGTTCACGGTGTAGGGGGAGCCCTTGGGCCGGTGCGGCACGCGCAGCTCGGACACGAGCATGCCGTTGCCGGGGGAGGGCTCGGGGGTGCCGTGGGCGACCCGGGCGGGCGGGGTCCAGCTGGAGGGGGCGTCAACCTCCGTGGAGGCGGCGCCCGTTGTACGGGTCGGGGGCGCGGCGGGGGAGTTGTCGCGGCCTCCGTAGACCTCGGCCGCGGTGGCCAGGACCCTCAGGCAGGCGGGGCCGTCCAGGGCGGTGTGGTTGATGGTGAGGAAGAGAACGGTGCCGTCGTCCTCCGGATCGCGTACGACCTCCAGCCTGATCGGCGGGGACGCCGACAGGGGCGGGGCGGCGGCCAGCGCCCTGTCCCGGGCGTGCTTCAGGGCGTCGCGGTCCGGTGCTGGGAACGTCACCACCTCCGCCACGTCCGGTTCGGGGGTGAGTTCCCATTCGTAGCGGCGGCGGTACCAGGGCCCTGCGGCCTCCCGCATCAGGATGCGCGGGTGGCGGTGCAGGGCCTCGATGAACGCCGTCTTCAGCCGGGCCGCGTCCAGGTGGCCCGGCACGTGCACCTCGATGTGGACGGTCTCCGGCTCCTCCTCCTGGAGGCAGTGCCGGGCGACCTCGTCCACGACGGGGAACGGGATCCGGGCGGGCGGGCGGACGGGTCCGTCCGTGCCGTCGCGCGCCGGGTGGTCCAGGGTGGTCATGTGGGTTCGCCTTCCCCCGTCTCTTCCTTGTCCCGCGGTGCCGTCTCCTCGGACCGTGTCGCCTTGAACTTCGGCTTACGGAGCGGGAAGCGGACGGTCGGTGGATCGGGTATCCGCCGATCCGACTCGGGGCCCCGCGCGGAGACGGTGGGCCCGGCCTCGTACTTCGGCGGCGTCTCGGGCGACTCCTCCTCCGGCGTCCGGGGCGGCGGCAGCACTCCTGGCGCACCCGGACCCGGCTCCGGCACCGGAGCCGCACCTGTTCCCGACGGAGCCCCGGCCTCGGGCGCCCCCGACCCAGACGCTGTCTCGGTCGGCCCGTACGTCTCCCCGCGCTGCCGATGCGGCAGCGGCGCCGTCGGCGCCTCCGCACCGGGCGCGGGCGGCGGCACAGGCGGTAGAACACCGAAGCCACCGGGACCTCCGGGCTGCGACCCCGGAGGCACAGCCGCCTGAGCGCCCTGAGGCTCCAGCTCGGCGCCCCGCACCGACACCAGCCCCGCGAACAGCCCGATCAGCGCCAGCAGTTGGGCTGCGGACCCGAACGACCCCTCGTCCGCCGAGGCCGGCGTCCCCGCACCCGTGGCGGCGGCGATCCCGGCCCCCGCGAGCGCGACGAACGCGATCGGCACCAGCAGCGAGTGCCGCTTCCACGCGATGAACGCGAGCACCGGCACCAGCAGCGCGAAGAACCCGGCGATCACGGCAGCCACCAGCGTGAGCGCCACGGTGCCCAGGATCATCCCGGGGGCGGGCGGCAGCGGCGAACGCTCGTCGGTGTTGGGCGATTTGCGCCGGTACAGGACGAGACCCGCGAGCGCGAGCACCCCGACCCCGCCGCCGATCAGCCCGGCCTCGTACGTCGTGGAGGGCTCGTACGACATCTTGATGGTGCCGCCCTCGCCCGCCGGGATCCGCCAGCCCTGCTGCCAGCCGTCGAGCCGGACCGGGTCCAGCTCGTCGCCGTTCAGCGTGGCCTTCCAGCCGTCGTTGAAGTTCTCGTACGTCGTCAGATACGAGGCCGCGCCCGAGCCGACGCTCACCTCGCGGAGGTCGCCCAGCCAGTCCCGTATCTCCAGCTCACGTTCGGTCGTGGAGGGGGCCGAGACCGTGCCGCGGGTCAGCGTGACGTCCGTGACCGCCAGGGGCCCGGCGTCGCCCGCCTCGACGCGGTGCGCGCCCGAGTCGAGGGAGAGCGAGGTGTCCGCGCGGCCCTCCTGGCAGAGCGTCACCTCGATGGGCCGCCGCTCCACCAGGTCCTCGACGGTCCCGGACGCGCTGGTCTCGTACAGCTCGTCGTCGATGGCGAGCGTCGGGCCCTGGCCGCACGGCACGTTGAAGGTGCGGTCGACGTCGGGCTGCGGGGTGCGGTACTGGTCGAGCGCCGGGATGTACGCCTCGGTGAGGCCGACCGGCAGCTGCAGATCGTCGTCGACGACCGGGTTGTGGACGGTCAGCTCCGCGGTGTCGGTGATCGTGATGTCCAGCCGGTCCGTGGTGATCGCGGGGAAGCGCACGATGCCGTTCTCGTCGGCATTGGCGATCGCCGCGCCGTCCGGCGAGCTGATGTTCACCTTGGTGGGCCGGGTGGACAGACCGCCCGCGGGCGGCAGGACGATCTCGTCGACGGCCTGCTTGTCCGGCCAGCGCAGATGGATCGTGGGGTTGTCCCCGGCGATCCAGGCGGTGGTCAGATCGCCATCGGTGAGATTGCGGGGCGAGAGACCGACGCCGAGGCCGGCCGTGGAGTCGGCGGTCGCGGTGATCTGGTTCTGCTGCTCGGGCGCCACCCGGTAGAGCAGCTCGTCGAGTTCGGCGCTCGGGATCGGGACCGCGCTCGCCTTCACCTCGTACGAGCCTGCCGCCTCGGAGTTCCAGCGGCGGTGCAGGCCTGCCTCCGTGCCCGTCGGGGAGAAGCCGCCCGGGTCGGAGGCCCGGTGCAGCGAGACGACCTCGGCGGCGGCCTCGGTGCGCTCGGCGTCCCTGGGGAGCCGCAGCATACGGGTCACCTGGACGTCGGGGATGCTGATCTCGGAGAAACCGGCCCCGGTGAGACCGGCATGCCGGGCCACCGAGTCGACGATGGTGATCCGCAGCCAGTCCGTCTCGCCCTCAGGCGCCTTGATCCGCTGCCGCATGCCGTTGGCCTGGAGGTAGCTCGTCGCGGAGCCGTTTTCGGTCTCCACCCGGACCCGGGTGGGCGCCGACCGCACACTGTCCTGCGGCAGCGGCGTGACCCGGATCGAGGAGGGGATGTCGGTCTTCTCCGTGAAGCCGATCCGCAGCCACTCACCGTTCGCCGAACCCGCGGCGCCCTCGGCCCACGCGGTGTTCGGATTGCCGTCGAAGGCGTTCACGGGGTCGTACTGCGGCAGATAGAACATCCAGTTGCCGCTCGTCGACGCGGTCACCGAGCGGGCGCCGCGCAGCTCGGCCACCGTCTGGTGCTCGATGCCCTCCGTCGGCAGGATCTGGTGCGGCTTCTCACCGGCGTCCTGGAAGCTGCCGGAGTGATTGCGTTCGTCGCGGGTGTACGTGTACGAGGTGTTGGCGTTGACAAGACCGAACCGTGTGTCGGCGCGCCGCAGCCCGTCACCCGTCACCTGGAGCGGGGGAGTGCCGAGCCCGGGGTGGTTGTCACCGGTGAGCACGGCGGGCCGGTCGCGCATCGCCGGATCGGCGGACATCGGCAGCAGTGCCTCAGGACCGCCGGAGACGACGGCCGTGTCGGCGACCGCCTTCAGTCCGGCCTGCCCGGGCCGCTGCACGTCCTCGGCCGGCTCGTAGATCTCGACGGCGCGGTGCCGCGGATACAGGCCCTCGATCTGCACCGGGGTGTCTTCCGGGATCGTCCCGCCCGTCATCACCGGGCCGAGGCCGGTGACCCGGCGGTAGCCCGACTCCTCCAGGGTGCGCTTGACGGTCGTGGTCGGTACGTAGCCCATCTGGTCCGGGTCGAGATCGTTGCGTACGACGACGTAGTGGAGCCCGGCCCGGCTCAAGTAGTCGCCCAGGCCCGGGACTTCGCCGCCGGTCAGCAGCGCCTGCTCGACCGCGTCCATGGCGCGCCGGTTGCCCGCGGTGCCGAACGGCACATAGTCGCGCTGCGCCCAGCGGGACTCGGCGAGCACATCGAGGGGCTGGTCGATGGAGGAACCCCAGGTGTAGATGCCGTGCGCGGTGGCGGGGACGACGAGGGCGCGGGAGTCGGGGGAGTACTTCTCCAGCCAGTCGGCCGTGGCCTGCCAGTACTTGGGCAGCTCCTGGAACGAACCCGGCTGCAGAATCGACCCGTTGAAGTAGGGCAGCGCGAGACCGGGCAGCACGAGCACCGCCGCGATCAGCGGGGCGAACCGCCGGCCGCGTACGGGACGCGCGCCCCGTGTCTCGGAGGCGACGCCGACCAGGTGCATCAGCCCGAAGACCAGCGCGAGGGCGAGGCCCACCTGGAACTTGTAGATGTTGCGGAAGGGAGCGAGGCTGCCGTCCAGCCAGCCCTGGAAGGTCTCGTGGAAGGGCGCGCCGAACGAACCGGCGTACCCGGCAAGGGTGATGAGCGCGACCGACAGCACGACCAGGACCAGCCAGCGCCGTTCGGGCAGATCGCGGCGGGCGAGCCCGGCGAGACCGAGGCCGGCCGCGAGGGCCGAGCAGACGATCACGACGACCGAGGAGGCGACGGTCCAGCCGGCGGGCAGCCAGGCCTCGCCGAAGTTCAGATAGGCGACCCAGTTACCGGCGCCGCGCAGCATCTCCGTGGCCGACATGGTGGCCGTGGTGGTCTGCGAACTCTCGATGTACGGAAGGAAGTTCTCGCCGTAGAAGCCGAGCAGCAGCAGCGGGATCACCCACCAGGCCGTCGCCAGGATCACCCCCGGCACCCACCAGGCGATCAGCTTGCGCTGCCTCGGGCCGCGGGGGCGGGAGAGGAGATACAGGCCGACGGGCAGGAGGGCGGCCAGAGTTGTCGCCGCGTTGACGCCGCCCATGAAGGGGATGAGCAGCGCCGAGCGCAGGGCAGCGATCCGCGCGCTGTAGCGCTCGTTCGTCAGCGGCAGCAGCACCCACGGCAGCATCGCGCCCGGCAGCGCCGCCGCCGAGGTCGAGCCGACGACGATGGTGAACACCGGCCACAGCGCGTACACCACCGCGCCCAGCAGCCGGGACGGGCGGCTGCCGATGCCGAGCCGCTCGGCCAGCCGCAGCGCACCCCAGAAGGCGACGCTCACGACGAGCGACAGCCACAGCCGCTCGGCCAGCCACACCGGGATGCCCAGCAGGTCGGTCAGCGCGTAGTACGGCAGCATCGGGAAGGCGTAACCGATGTACTGGTCCGCGATACCGCCGAAGCCGCCGCGGTCGTGCCAGAGCTGACCGAGATCGGCCATGAACTGCCAGGGATCGACCGACACTCCGAGCTTGGTCTCGAAGGTCTGCCGGCCCGGGTCCACGGCCAGGAACAGCACGAACACCACGGCCCAGAACCCCAGAAGCCACCGTCGTGACCGCGGCCCCTCAGGGGGGTCGGGCACAACAGGGGAGAGGGGACGTGTCGGCGCCGGGGGAGGAGCCGACTGGACCGTGCTGGTCATGGATACCGCCGGAGTATGAGGAGGAGATTCCAGGTGGCGAACTCGCGCAGCCCCGGCGCCTTCGCGACGGTTTCCGCGAGGAACGGCCAGTAGCGGGAGCGTGCCGAGACGACCGTGACGTCGTCCCTGGCGCGCACCTGCCGCAGAGTGGTTCCGATATGTACGGCGAAGAGGTTCTCGCCGAGGGTGTGCTTGGCGTCCTTGCCGGTACGCCGCTGGTAGCGGGCGCGGGCCCGCTCGGCACCGAAATAGTGCCAGGGCGCCCACTCGTGACCGCCCCAGGGGGACAGCCAGTTGGTGAACGACACGTAGATCAGTCCGCCGGGCTTGGTGACCCGCACCATCTCGCTGATGAAGGTCTGCGGGTCGGCCACATGCTCGAGGACGTTGGAGGAGAAGCAGACGTCGGCGACGCCGTCCGCCAGCGGCAGCAGATAGCCGTCCGCGACGACCGCGCCCTCGGGCGGCTTCTCGCCGAGTTCTTGTACGTCCGGCTCGAAGAGGTAGGCGTGCGCGCCGCGCCGCTGGAACTCCTCGGTGAACCAGCCGCCCCCGCCGCCCACGTCCACGACGGTCCGGCCATCGACCGGACCGTCGTACGCCTCGACCTGGTCGACGGCGTCACGGGCGAGCAGCGAGTAGCAGGCCTCCGGGTCTTCTTGTTCATGGAGGAAGGCGCGGAAGAGGGCGACGGAACGGCGCAGCGAGGGGTCCTTCAGACCCGTCCCCGTACGTCTGTCTTTGCCCGTGCCTCTGCCGGAACCCGTGGAAGTGCTCATGGCTGGTAGCTCCTCACCGCCTCCGCCGCCACCGCGCGGAACTGACGCACGGTCTGGTGCCAGCGGTACTGGGCGGCACGCTCACGGGCCGCCTTGCCCATCAGGGTGCGGCGCTCGGCGGACAGGGCGAGGGTGCACCAGGCCGCCGCGAACGACGACTCGCCGCGGGCAAGGAGACCGGTCTCGCCGTCCACGATGGAGTCCCGCAGACCGGGTACGTCGAAGGAGATGGCCGGAGTCTCACGGGCGGCGGCCTCGGTCACCACCAGACCCCAGCCCTCGACGGCCGAGGGGTGCAGCAGCAGCCAGGAGGCGCAGAGCAGTCGGTGCTTCTCGGCTTCGGAGACATGGCCCTTGAACTCGACGCCGGGGCCCGCGAGTTGCTCCAGGCGCCGGCGTTCGGGCCCGTCGCCGACGATCACCAGACGGCCGCCGGTGATCGGGCGGACCCGCTCCCACAGCCGCAGCAGCAGATCGATGCGCTTGTACTCGACGAGCCGTCCCATCGCCAGGAACAGCGGCTCCGGGGAGCGTTCGGACCGTGGGCCCGGCTCCTCGACGCCGTTGTGGACGACCCGTATGCGCTCACGCTCGACGCCGATGTCGCGCAGCGCGTGTGCCGTCGACGGGGAGACGGCGACCAGCAGATTCTTGCGCTGGGCGCCCGCGAGCGCCCAGTGCTCAAGTCTTCGGCCGAGGCGGGCGGCGGGCGCAAGGGGACCGCCGAACCGCATCTTCCACAGATCGGTGTGTACGTGGTTGACCAGGCACAGGGTCGGTCCGCGATGCCACAACGGCGCCAGGTACGGCATCCCGTTGCAGACCTCGACCAGCAGATCGCAGTCGCCGACCTGGCGCTGGAAAGCCGAGCGGACCTTCAGATAGTGGCCGAGGTCGCCCCCGGCCGACACGACTCGGTAGTCGCGGTGCGCGGCCGGCCCCCCGCACAGCAGGGTGACCTGGTGGCCGAGCTGGGTCAGGCCCTCGGCGAGCTTGTCGACGAGGAGTTCGGAGCCGCCCGCCGCCGCGTTGCCGAAGTCACGGCGGGCGAGGAAGACGATACGGCGCGGTTGCGGGGGATGCGCCGGGGGTCGCTGCGCGGTGCGGGGGAAAGCAGCGCGCAACGACGAAGGCACGTGCTGGGGCATTGGTGCTCCAACTCGTCTCGGGGTGCGGAACCAGCGTGGGGGGTACGGCAAGTGCGGCGTTTTCGGCAAGCTCACGCGGTGCGGATGTGTGGTGGTTGTGGGACCGGCTGTGGCGATGGTGTGGGCAGGCTGTGTTTGGGTGGGGGTGGATAGTTTTCGCCCACCGGTTCGATGCTGCTACTCACCCAGGTGACAAATTCCGGCCTTTATCGAGCTGACGTCTCATCACATTGTGAGCGGCTGCTGGGACGACTCGGACGTTTCACGATTTGGACGCCCGCGCACCACCAAAATGACCCCCACGATGGTGAGTAGTCCGCCCGCCACGCCCGCCCCGATGGGCAACGTCTGTCCCACCAGGCTCAGTCGACGACTGTCGGCCTTGGCGAGTTTCACCTGCTCCTTCTGAGTGTCCGTGGTGAAGGCGATGCGCTTGACGTCCAGCAGCACCGCGGCGTCCTCGTCGGAGCCGGGCGCCCGCAGCGTCTGACGGATCCCGGTCGCCGCGTACATGATCCGGCCCGTGGCCTGGTCGACGACCAGCTCGAGGCCGTGGTTGGCGTACCACTCCTCGGCAAGCACCTGGCTGCGCTCGGGCTGGTCCACGATGGTGCCCGGCACCATCCGGGTGCCGTTCTTGGCGGGCGCCACCTTCGCGGTGAACTGCATGCCCTCGTACCCCTGGATCTTCTTCTTGCCCTGGTACTCCATGGTGATCGTCGAGCCCAGGGTGCTGTCCCACCAGCGGTAATCGCGCTTCTGCACGTCGAAGGGGAACTTCAGATACGCCTCGCCCTCGATGTACGGCTCCTCCTTGCAGCAGTGCACCGGAGCGTTCGTCTTCCGGTTGGTCACCCAGCGCTCCACCGTCCAGAGCAGCGCGTCATGCGGGTCGGCCGCCGGCAGCGACTTCTCGGTGTCGAGGGTGGTCGAAACATCCCAGACCGCCCGGCCGCTCTTCTCGCTGTCGGCGACATCGCCGCGGACCTGCCGGGTGATCGTGATCTTTTTGTTGTGAACGGTTTCGACTTCGTCCGTGTCGAAGTAGCTTCCCGTGCCGGTGAGTACGGTCTTGGAGTCGATGTCGATCGGGTTCTGCTTAGCACGCGGTTCGACATACCAGGCGAGCAGGGGGGCCAGGACGAGCAGAAACACGCCCAGACCCAGGATGATCAGCGAAAACGGTGAGGCGGTGCGGCGCATCCGGGCACTCCAGAGGCTTGTGGTGACACGGCACAGGGATGTGCGGACACAGTGGTGGGAGGGTGCACAAGCGGTATGGGCCGGGAACCGTAGGCGCACCCTTGACGAAGTGTCAATGCATTGTCGAGACTGTCCCCTGCCGGAAGGGGCCGGCTGGGGCGTATGAATGGGCAGGCAGCCGCACAGATTTCTGATGTGGTTGACCGGGGTGGGACCACCATTCAACCCGGTGGGACCACCTTTCGACTGAGAGGGCTGACTCTTCGATGCCCAGACTGCTTGCCGCCCTGCTGACGGTAACCGCCGCCGCCGTACTCGCCGTTGGTGCCGCCGTCGGCATCGTCGCGCTGCTGAACGCGACTCCGGAACAGCCCAACACCCCACTCATCACGTATGAGACGGCCGGCCGGGAACGCTGACCATGGCGCTCCGCCCCGGAACGACGGGAACCATCAGCACGCGTTCGGCCTGGCGTGACGTACCGCGCCTCCAGGTCCGGCAGTTCGCGGCCATCGCCTTGGCCGAGGCGCCGGACCTCGCCGAGGAGATCCTGCGGGAGATCCGCCGCGAGTACCCCCATCTGCCCGTCGTGCTCGACGACTCCGGCGAGCCCATGGCGCTGATCGGCATCCGCCGGGCCATCGAGGTCTTCATCCAGCATCTGGAGAGCTCCGAGGGCCGCCCGCGCGTCCACCCCGAGGTCTTCCAGGAGTTCGGCCGCGGCGAGGGCCTCAACGGCCGTAGCCTCGACTCGCTCCAGGCGATCTACCGGATGGGAGTACGCCTGGCCTGGCGCCGTTTCGCCGAGATCGGGCAGCGCGTGGAGATCCCGCCGCCCGCGATGTACGAGCTGGTCGACGCCGGTTACGAGTACCTGGACGGGCTCGTCGACCAGTCCGTACGCGGCTACGCCGAGGCTGCGGCCCGGCAGGCCGGCGAACGGCTGCGCCTCCAGCGCGGGCTGATGGAACTGCTGCTCACCGAGCACCACCGGGGCGACCCGACCGAGGCGTTCGCCGAACGGGCCGCGCGCATCGGCTGGCCGATTCCCGGCAAGGTCGCGGTGGGCGTACTGCTGCGTCCCGCCCGGGAGGCCGTCGCCCCCGCCGTCGGACAGGGCGTACTGCTGGACATGGAGTACGAGCAGCCCCGGATGGTCGTGCCCGACCCGGCAGCCGCCGGGCGCCCCGAGCTGCTGCGGCGCGCGATGACCGGCTGGGCGGGCGCGATCGGCCCGCCCGTACCGCTGGTCGACGCGGCGAAGTCGCTGCGCTGGGCGGAGGCGGCGGTACGGCTGATGGAGCGCGGCCTGCTGCCGTCAGGAGACGTCCTCTACTGCACGGAACACACCGAGGCCCTGGTCCTCCTCCAGCCGGAGGAACTGATCGACGACCTGGCGCTGCGGTGCCTGGCACCGCTGGCCCACTGCGGGCCCACCCACGGGCGACGCCTCGCGGAGACCCTGCTGGCCTGGCTGGAGACCCGGGGCGGAGCCCCCGAGGTGGCCGCCCGCCTCGGAGTCCACCCCCAGACCGTCCGCTACCGCCTGCGCCAGATCCGCGAACTCTGGGGCGACGAGATCGACAACCCGGACCGGCGCTTCGAGCTGGAGCTGGTGTTGCGGGCGCAGCGGCTCCGCGGGGAGCTGGGGGATCCGCGGGCTCGGCGCTGACCCGCGCCGCGGCCGTCCTTCGATGGCGGTCGGGGTCTGGCCGACCTCGGGCACGACGACCAACGCGGTCGGGGACACCTTCCGCTACAACCTCGACTCGATCACGGGCGACAGCTTCACCTGGCCGGTGCGGGTGCCGGAGACGGGCACCTACCGGGTGGACGCGCACTATGTGCAGGGCGCCAACCGGGCCACCAACGCCCCCTACACGGTGACCGCGGCGGGCGGCGCCACCAGCACCTACACCGTCAACCAGACCTCCGGCTCCGGCGGGGTGTGGACCTCCCTGGGCGGCGGCGGCAACGAGCTGAGCTTCAACAAGGGCGGCGCCTACAAGGTCGAGCTCAAGGACACCTCGGTGGCCACCAGTCAGGCGCTGGTCGCGGACGCGGTGCGGCTGGTCGACCCGGCGAAGATCACCAAGCTGGCGGGTCAGTACAACCGGTGGCACAGCTTCCCGGTCAGCGACACGGTGCAGCAGTGGGTGGACGGCACGGCCGTCAACCACGGCTTCGTGCTGAAGTCCACCGACGAGGCGAGCAACCCGATCGGCGGCCCGCGCTATGAGGCCGGTGACGGCGAGTACGGCGGCGAGACGTCGACCATCCCGCGGCTGACGGTGACGTACGGCAAGGTCGGCACCGCGCTGGACTCGCCGACGGTGGTGCACTCCACGGGCCCGGAGCTGACCTGGAAGGCGTACTCCAACACGACCGGCGATGCGGACCTGAACATCGCCGAGTACCAGCTGCACCGCTCCACGCGGCAGGCGTTCACACCGTCCGCGGCGACGCTGGTGGCACCGATCGACAAGAGCGCGACGACGTACACGGACACCACCGCGACCCCGTCCCCCCTTCTGAGACGGTGGAGATCGGGCGGTCGTACTACTACCAGATCGCGGTGAAGACGGTGGACGGCCAGCTGCTGGGCTCGCCGACGCGGATCGTCGGCATCCCGCAGGCGGGTCGCACGATGCGGCTGATCCAGGGCACCGCGGGGGGCGTCACCGACTCGACGCTGTCCTCGGCTCAGCCGACGACCAACCAGGACGCCATCCGGTCGGCCGGCGCAGGCCAGAAGTGGCTGACGGTGGGCAACAACTCGCCGACCTACGGCAAGACCCGCGCGGTGATGAAGTTCCCCGCGAGCGCCCTGCCACCCACCACCGCCACGGTGCTGGAGTCCCGGCTGTTCATGTGGGGCGCGGAGACCACCACCGACACCAATGGCGCGATCTACGAACTCCACGGCCTGACCAAGGACTTCGACGAAACGACGACCACCTGGAACAACGCGACCTCCTCGACGGCGTGGACGGCGGCCGGCGGCGACTTCTCGTCGACCGTGTCCGACACGGTCGCCTCGGTCTCCGAGGTGGGCCGGCACTGGTGGGACGCCACGTCACTGACCCAGGGCTGGATCAAGACCCCGACCAGCAACAAGGGCGCGCTGATCAAGCTGAAGGACGAGAGCGCCACGGGTCCGCAGGAGCGGACGGTGTTCCTCGCCTCGGAGACCTCCGACCAGCAGATCGGCCCGCTGCTGCGCGTGATCTACGTCGACTCCACGACCGAGGACACGTACTACGCGCCGCAGACCCCGGCCCGTATGACCCCGAACTCGACATACACGGTGAACTTCACGGTCACCAACACCACGAGCTCGGCCTGGGCGAGCGGTGAGCGGCAGCTGTCGTACACCTGGAAGCTTCCCGACGGCACGGACGTGACGACCGGCGGCAACCAGCTGTCCACCGCGATCCCGGCCCTGTCTCCCGGCCAGTCGGCGACGATCCAGGCACAGGTCAAGACGCCGATCAACTCCGATTCGGGCAACAAGCGCACGGACTACGTGCTGGGCTGGGACGTCAGGAAGGTCTCCGACGGCAGCTGGCTGTCCACCGGAACCGGCGGCATCCCGTCCCTGAAGCAGAACGTGGCGGTGGAGGATCCGACCTCCAACTCGCTGGGCCTGGAGAAGTTCTACTCCTACACCGGCAAGAACACCGGCGCCGGCTCAACGGTGATGAACAACCTCGCCTCGGGCAACACGGTCTGGTCGTACAACGCGTTCAGCAACCCCGGCCGCGGTCTGACGACGTTCGCGAGGTTCTCGTACAACTCGCTGGACACGAGCGACACCGTCTCGGGTGCGGGCTGGTCGGCGCAGCTGGCTGGTCCCATCCGCCTGGGCGCACCGTTGGACTTCCACCCGAACCCGAACGCCAACGCGACGGAGATCCGCCTGCCCGACGGCGATGGCACCACGCACGTCTTCACCAAGCAGGCCGACGGCACGTGGAAGGCCCCCGCGGGCGTCCACTACAAGATCACCATGAAGACGGGCCTGGACTGCACGCCTGACAAGGACCCGGTCCCGGACGCCTGGACGCTGCTGCGCCCGGACGGCACGCGGTTCTTCTTCGGCTGTGACGGCTACCTGACGTCGATCGTCGACAAGAACGGCAACACGCAGACGTACACGTACGAGGAGCGCAGGTCCAACAACAAGCCGACCAAGTTTCTGAAGTACATCACCGACCCGGCGGGCCGCAAATCGCTGCGCATCGGCTACTACCTCAAGGGCGACGCGACCTACTCGTACGTGAACGACAGCGGCGCCCTGGTCTCAGGAACCAGCCTCAACAACTCCAAGATCTACGACCACGTGGCGTCCATCACGGACATCTCCGGGCGCAGGATCTCCTTCTACTACACCGACAAGGGCCTGCTGGGCCGCATGGTCGACGGCAACGGTTCCAGCCAGCCGAAGACCTTCAAGTTCACCTACGACGCCACCCAGGGCAACAAGAACGTCAAGCTGGTCACCGCCACCGACCCGCGCGGCAACGGCACCCAGCTGGCGTACTACGCCCCGCAGACGGGTGACGACCCGAAGTACCACTGGTGGACCAAGACCATCACCGACCGTCTGGGCGGCACGACGGGCTTTGCGTACGCGGCCAACGCCACGAACACGAAGTTCACCGACACCACGGTGACCGACGCCGAGGCACACGCCACGAAGTACGTCACGGACGACTTCGGCCGCCCGGTCCAGACGACGAACGCCAAGTCCCAGAGCACGAAGATGAGCTGGGACGCGGACAACAACGTCACGTACCTGGAGGAGGACAACGGGGCGAAGACGGCGTACTGCTACGACCAGAAGACGGGTTATCCGCTCTGGCAGCGCGACGCGGAGAACAACAAGTCGGGCGTGCCGGACCAGACGTCCACCTGTGTGACGGACGTGTCCAAGTGGCCGGCCAACGCGTCGAAGTACGAGTACCAGACGCGCGCCGACGGCTACTCGGCGGGCCTGTTCCGCAAGACCTCCCCGGAGGGCCGTGCCTGGCAGTTCGGCTACGACTCGTTCGGCAACCTGAAGACGGTCACGGACCCGAAGGGTGTCGCGACGACAACGGCGGGTGACTACACCACGTCGTACGAGTACGACTCCTACGGGCAGCTGACCAAGGCGACGGACGCCAACGGTCATCCGACCACGAACAGTGATTTCGGGCCGACGGGTTACCCGAAGACGATCACGGATGCGAAGTCCAACTCGACGAAGTACGAGTACGACGAGCGGGGGCAGGTCACCAAGGTCACCGACGCCAACTCCAAGATGATCACGCAGGCCTACGACACGTTCGGGCGTCCGCTGGTCAACACGGTGCCGAAGGACCAGGACGCGGGCGTCCTGATCACCACTCCGGCTCCGGAGTACGACGCCAACGACAACATCACCAAGTCGACGGCGCCGAACGGCGCGGTCTCCACGGCGGTGTACGACAACACGGACCAGATCACGTCGGCGACGGCGCCGGCGAACAACCAGACCGACCCGCGCACCGCGACGTACACCTACGACAAGGTCGGCAACCTGAAGACGACGACCGAGCCCAAGGGCACAGCGACGACGTCCGACGCCACCGACTACGTCACGACGAACAACTACGACGCGATCGACCAGCTCACCTCCGTGACCAACGCGAAGGGCGACAAGCTCTCGTACGAGTACGACAACGTCGGCAACGTCACCAAGGTCATCGATCCCAAGAAGAACGCCACCACCGATACGACCGACTACACGACCAGGACCGACTACGACCTGGACCACCGCGTCACGGTCGTCACGGACGCGGCCGGCAAGACCACCAAGCGGGGCTACGACAAGGACTCGCTGGTCACCTCGACCACGGACGCGGAGAACAACACCACGCTCGTCACCTACGACGAGCGAGGCAAGCAGACCGAGGTCAAGGTGCCGCGCGACGGCACGTCGACCATCACGTACCGCACGACGAAGTACGAGTACGACCAGGTCGGCAACACCACCAAGGTGATCAGCCCGCGTGCCGTCGCGGCTGGTACGACCACCGCTTTCACAGCCCGCACCGAGTACGACGAGCTGAACCGTCCGGCCAAGCAATACCAGCCGTACGACCCGGCGGACAGCCGCTACAACAACGCCAACATCTACACGGAGACCATCTACGACAAGGTGGGCCGGGTCGCGAAGACCTCGCTGCCGCCCTCGGACGGTGAGACGGTCCGCAACGACACGACCTACGGCTACTTCGACAACGGGTGGGCGAAGTCGTCCACGGACCCGTGGGACATCGCCACGACCTACGACTACAACGAGTCGGGTCAGCAGATCAAACGGACCCTGACCTCGGCGGGTGGCTCCTCGGACCGCACGATGTCCTGGATGTACTACCCCGACGGCTCGCTGAAGTCGCGGTCCGACGACGGCGTCCCGGTGGGCAAGTCGGTCGTCCTGGTGGACAACTCCGACACCCAGAACACCTCGAAGACCGGCACCTGGACGAAGGGAGACATCGCCGGGCAGCAGGGCTACAACCACGAGACCCATGCGGCGGGCACCGGTTCGGACGCCTTCACGTGGACGCTCAACGTCCCCAAGGACGGCACGTACACCGCGTACGTGAAGTTCCCCAAGGTGACGGGCACCGCGACGACGGCCAAGTACACGCTCACCCACGCGTCCGGAACGGTCGACAAGACGATCGACCAGAACGCGACCGCGAACCAGGGCACCTGGGTCTCGCTGGGCTCGTACTCCTTCAAGCAGGGCAACGCGGCCAAGCTGCAGCTGTTCCAGAACAGCGGCGGAGTGGTCGTCGCGGACGGAGTGAAGCTGGTTCGTGACACCAGCGGCGACCCGGCCGACACGGAGAAGAGCAATTTCGCCTACTCCTACGACCTCAACGGCAACCTGACGCTGATCGACGACACCTCGTCGACCGCGAAGATCGACGCGTACGCGATCACCTACACGGGCCTCAACCAGGTCCAGAAGGTGACCGAGTCGCTGTCCGGCACGGAGAAGAAGTCCACGTCGTACACCTACGACGCGAACAGCCAACCGGACACGGTCACACACCCGGACCAGTTCTCCAAGTACACGTACGACCTGCGTGAGCTGGTGAAGACGGTCTCGGTCGGCAAGACGGCGACGGACACCAGCCCGAAGGTGACGTCGTACACGTACACCGACCGTGGTCTGACGCTCCAGGAGAACAAGGCCAACGGCAACACCGTTGACTACACGTACTACCTGGACACGGCGCTGAAGTCGACGACGGAGAAGAAGCCCAACGGCACGCTCGTCGTCTCGCATACCTACGCCTACGATCCCAACGGGAACAAGGCGCAGGACGTCGCGAAGAAGAAGGAGAACATCAATGCCTGCCATCTCCTTGGCAACGTCGGTGTTCCGGTCGGCAAGTCGGTCGTCTGGTCGACAACTCCGGCACCAGAACACCTCCTCCACCGGTACGGCCTGCGGGCGTGAAGTAGCGGAACAAGGGACGTGTCGGTGTCGGCTGCGGCGTGGATCCCAAGCCCGCAGGCCTCGTGACCTGGGGTGTGGACGCCGCCGGTGACGGCCTGTGCCGGAGCTCTACCCCGTACCCACTCTCATTCCCGGAGCTCGTACGTCGAGTGCGGCCGTGTAGGGCGGCAAATCCGAGGACGCTCAACGGTCACAAAGGTCGTTTGTCCGTGGTGAATCGTCTGTGTGAACACAGTCGCGTGTGGGACGTGTGACGTTTGTGGTCGGCGCTGCGCTTGATCGGCGGGAGGGCGGACAACCGTTTTCCCTACACCGACGGAGGGGCGGGGGCGTGCCCGGACAACAGGCGCAGCAGCCGACTGTGGGAGAGATGCGACGGTGCGCCGCAGGGTTCGTCACTCGGGTGACCGCGAGGAACCGGCTGCCGCTGGACTACTCGGTCGCGAGTCTGCGGGTCGTCGACTTCCTTGTCGACGGGCTGCGCAAGGGCGATGTGGAGCGGGAGCGGGTGGCCGGGACACTGTTCGGGCTCGGGGCGTACGTCGGTGAGGTGCTGGTGCGCCGGGCCGGGGCGGTCTGGGTGGACTTCGACGCCGAGCAGCGGGCGTACTTCGGGCAGCCCGTCGGGGTGCGGATGCCGGACGGGCGGGTGTGGAACCCGCTGGGCAAGGTGGCCAACCGCTTCGAGATGGGACGCGAGGAGTCGCTGCAGACCTTCTATCTGCTCCTGCACGGGAGGGCCCGGCAAGAAGCTTCCTGAACCTCCTCAAGCTTCCTGATGCCGGCTGTGGGCCGGCTGCCGTCGCGCACGGCCCCGGCCCACTCACGCGCAGCCGTCCTTCGGTGTGCGCATCCGCACACCCATTGCCCGTATAAACACGCAACGAGTAGCCTGTGTTCGTCATTCCGATCGTCTGTTGAAATATCGAACACTAGGGAGGGGGCCGGTCGTGGGACGCCTCGTACCAGCCGTGACCCGGGCTCTCGACATTCTCGAGCTCTTTCTCGATGGGGACGGAACGCTCTCCGCTCCTGACATTGTGCGCAAGCTCCAGCTGCCCCGCACCACCGTGCACGAACTGGTGACCACGCTCGCCGCCCGCTCGTACATCGTGCAGGTACCGGGCCAGCCCGGACGCTACCGCCTCGGTGTGCGGCCGTATCAGCTCGGCAGCCGGTACGCCGAGCAGCTGGACCTCGCCGCCGAGGGCCAGCAGGTCGCCCGGTCCGTCGCGGAGACCTGCGACGAGACCGTGCACGTCGCGATCCTGGAGGGCACGGACGTCATCTACATCGCCAAGGTGGACTCCACGCACGCCGTGCGCATGGTGTCCGCCGCAGGCCGCCGGCTCCCCGCGCACTGCACCTCCGTGGGCAAGATGCTGCTCGCCTCGCTCCCCGACTCCGAGCTGACCTCACGGATCCCCGAGGACGGCAAGCTCCCCGCGATGACACCGAACAGCATCATCGACCCGGCCGCCCTGCGCGAGGCCCTCGCCGAGATCCGCCGCCGGGGCGTCGCCGTGGAGAGCCGCGAGTCGAACCCCGACGTCAGCTGCGTCGCCGCCCCCGTACGCGACCGCACGGGCCAGGTCGTCGCCGCGCTCTCCATCTCCGTACCGATGATCCGCTGGAGCGACGACCGCCGCGCCGAGCTGGAGCAGCTCGCCGCCAAGGGCGCCGCGGAACTCTCGGAGCGACTCGGCCACCGGAGCGTGGCATGACGGTGGAAGTGGCCATACGCGAGTACGCCACCCTCGGCGAGGGACCGACCTGGGACGCCGACGCCCAGCGGCTGATCTGGATCGACATCCTCAGCTCCAGGGTCCATACGTACGAGCCCGCCTCCGGCCGCCGTACGGTCCTCGTGACCGAGCAGCACGTGGGCGCCGCGAAGCCGCGCACGGGCGGCGGTCTGGTGCTCAACCTCCGGGACGGCGTGGCGCTCCACGATCCCGAGGGGCCCGACGGTCCTGGCGGCTTCCGCTGGCTGCACCGGGAGGTCGTCCCCGGGCGTCGCGCCAATGACGCGGCGGTCGCACCCGACGGTTCGCTGTGGGCGGGCACGATGCGCTACGACGAGGCGCCGGGTGGCGGCAACCTCGCCCGTTTCACCGCCGACGGCACGGTGGAGGTCGTCCTCGACGACGTGGCCGTCAGCAACGGCACGGGCTGGAGCCCTGACGGACGCCTCATGTACTACATCGACTCGCCTACGCGCCGTATCGACGTCTTCGACTTCGGGGACGGCCAACGGCCGGTCAACAGGCGGCAGTTGGCGGCCATCGAGGACGGCGCCGGCTTCCCCGACGGACTCACCGTCGACGCCGACGGCTGCGTCTGGGTCGCCCTGTGGGACGGCGCCGCCGTCCGTCGCTACACCCCCTCCGGCGAACTGGACCGCGTACTCCCGCTCCCCGTCCGCCGCCCCACGGCCTGCGCCTTCGGCGGCCCCGGCCTGACGGACCTTTACATCACCACGGCTCGTACGGGTCTGGAGGAACCGCATCCGCTCTCCGGCTCGGTGCTGGTGGTACCGGGCGCGGGGAAGGGGCTGGCGCAGCCGGCGTTCGCCGGATAGCCGCTCTCGCGCCGGATGGTGACTCTCGCCCCTGGTGGCGCCTCTTCACTTCACGAAGCGCTTTCCCTGTCCAGTAGCTGGACTGGGAAAGCGCTTTCTGCGTGAACCCTTGACGTGCAAGCGCTTCGAATCTACGGTCCCGTTCGAAGTTACGGGCGTCATTCGAAATACCGAATGGCCTGTGGGCATCTCGACAGTAAGGCGGGGCATGGGACGACCTGACCTGAATCGCAGGCAACTTCTGGCCGCGGCAGGCGGATTGACGGTCGCGGGCAGCTTCGGCTTCGCGGCGCTCGGGACCGGCGCCGACGCGCTCGCCTCCGGTGCGGACGCCCGGGTGCGCTACTGGAACCTGTTCAGTGGCGGTGACGGCGCCAACATGATCGCGATGTTGGACGCCTTCCGTAAGGAGCACCCCGACATCGCGGTGAAGGACTCCACTCTCCAGTGGGGCAACCCCTTCTACACCAAGCTCGCGATGGCCGCCGCGGGCGATCGCGCTCCTGAGCTCGGCGTCATGCATGTGGGCCGGGTCGCAGGCTTCACGCCGGGCCGCCTCCTCGACCCCTGGGACCTCGCACTGCTCGCCGAGTACGGCGTGCGGCAGGAGGACTTCAGCCCCGCGCTGTGGAGCCGCGGTGTCATCGACGGCAAGCTCTACGCCCTCCCGCTCGACATCCACGTCCAGCTCTGCTTCTACCGCAGGGACGTGCTGAAGAAGGCGGACCTGCTCGGCGACGACGACCGGATGATCCCGGTCACGTCCACCGACGAGTGGTTCGACGTCCTGAAGAAGGCCAAGCAGGTCCAGAAGAAGGGCCTGCAGACGGTCGGTCTGTGGACCAACGACCAGAACTTCCAGTGGTGGTTCTTCGTCGCCTTCTACACCCAGCTCGGCGGCGAGTGGTTCAACGACGCCCGCACCGAGGTCCTCTTCGACGCCGACAAGGCGACCCAGGTCCTGGAGTTCCTCCGCCGGCACGTCACCGACGGCTACGTCATCCCTGGTGCCCCCACCGGCGAGCAGTTCGTCAACGGCGCCCCCTTCACCTGGGAAGGCAACTGGTCCGTGCCGGTCTTCTCCGGCGCCAAGCTGGACTACGGCGCGACCCCCCTGCCTCCCGTCTTCGGCAAGCAGGCCACCCACGCCGAGTCGCACGCCTTCGTCCTGCCCCACCAGGCCGGCCGCGGCGGCGCCACCAACGAGGCCGCGCACGAGCTGGCCGCGTACGTCGTCCAGCACGCCCAGCAGTGGGCGGCCGGCGGCCACATCCCCGCCTACACGCCGACGCTCTCCACGCCCGAGTACCAGAAGCTCACCCCGCAGAACGAGTACGTGAGCGCCATGGACCACCAGGCCACCGAGCCCAAGGTGTGGTTCGCGGGCTCCACCGGCGTGCTCGCCCAGGACCTCGGCCCGGTCGTCGTCTCCTCGACGATGGGCTCCGCCAAGCCCGCCGCCGTCGCGCGGACGATGAAGAACCGTCTCACCAAGCTCCTCGCCTCGAAGAACCCGATGGACGGCAGGACCGCCGCGCAGGGAGGTGCGGTCGTATGACGACCAGTGCTCAGACCGTCGTCGCGCCTGCGCGCGCGAAGACCGCGACCGCGGCCCTGACCGTCCGCCGCAAGCAGGGCTTCCAGCACGGGGGCTGGTTCATCGCCCCGTTCCTGGTGCTCTTCGCGCTGTTCGTGATCTGGCCGCTGCTGCGCGGCGTCTGGCTCAGCTTCACGGACGCCAACATCTCCGGCGAGGGCGCGAGCTTCGTCGGCCTCGACAACTACCGCGAGGCCCTGCGCGACCAGGCGATGTGGGACGCCCTCGGCCACAGCGCGTACTTCACGCTGCTCGTCGTGCCGTGCATCACCGTGCTCGCCTTCCTGCTCGCGATGCTCGCGCACCACATCGAACGCGGGAAGTGGCTGTGGCGGCTGTGCTTCTTCGTGCCGTTCCTGCTGCCGTCAACCGTCGCCGCCAACATGTGGCAGTGGCTGTTCACCCAGGGCATCGGCCTGTTCAACGAGACCCTCGGGATCGACACGCCCTGGCTGACCGACAAGTCGTACGCGATGCTCGCCATCGTCATCCAGACCCTGTGGTGGACGGTCGGCTTCAGCTTCCTGCTCTACCTCGCCGCGCTCCAGGGCATCCCCGGCCACCTCTACGAGGCCGCGAAGCTGGACGGCGCGAACGCCTGGCACCGCATGGTCCACATCACCCTGCCGATGCTGCGCAACATCACCGGCCTGGTGATCGCGCTCCAGATCCTCGCCTCGCTCCAGCTCTTCGACCAGGCCGTCGTGATGATGGACTTCGGTCCAGGGCCGGAGCTCAGCACCAGGTCGTTCGTGCAGTACACCCTCGAACAGGGCTTCACCAGCTACCGCGTGGGCTACGCCTCCGCGATGTCCATCATCTTCTTCGTGATCATCGCAGTCGTCGCCCTGGCGCGGATGTGGCTGCTGCGCAACCGTGAGGAGGGCGGCCGATGACCACCGCCGAGACGACCGTACGCACCGTACACACCAAGTCCCGCAAGCCCTGGACCCTCAGCCAGATCGTCCTCACGATCCTCGGTGTCGCCGTCTCCGCCGTCTTCCTGGCGCCGATCGTCGCCGCCCTGCTCACCTCGCTCAAGTCCGAGGCCGAGGCGGCCGAGATCCCGCCGCACTGGTTGCCGGAGGTCTGGACGGGCCAGGCGTGGAAGGCGCTGTGGGAGTCCGGCAACATCACCAGCTGGTTCGTCAACTCCCTGGTCGTCTCCGTGTGCGTGACGTCCGTCGTCCTGGTCGTCAGCGCCCTCGCCGGCTACGGCTTCGCCCGCACCGAGTTCCGCGGCAAGAACGTCCTGCTCGGCATCGTCATGGCGGGCCTGATGATCTCCCCGGCGGTCCTCGGCGTCCCCCTGTTCACCACGGTCCAGCAGATGGGGATGGTCGACACGTACTGGGGCATGATCCTGCCGCAGTGCGCGCCCGCCGCGATGGTCTACATCCTCTACAAGTTCTTCCAGGGCATCCCACGCGAACTGGAGGAGGCCGCCTTCATCGACGGCGCCGGCCGCTGGCGGGTCTTCTTCACGATCGTCGTCCCGCTCGCGCGCCCCTCGCTCGCCGCGGTCGGCATCTTCACGTTCATCGCGTCGTGGAACAACTTCCTCTGGCCGTACATGGTGACCAACAACCCCGACCTGATGACGATGCCGAACGGCATCGCGACGGTCATGAACTCGTACGGCATCCAGTGGGCGCAGCTGATGGCGGGTGGGTTGATGGCCGGGCTTCCGCTGATCATCGTGTTCGTCTTCTTCCAGCGCCAGATAGTGGCGGGCGTTGCCCACACGGGCTTGGCCGGCCAGTGAACTCCCCATAGACAGAACGCTCACCCGGAAGGACCTCATGTCCCGCACCACCGCCCGCTTCACCCTCGACCCCGCTTTCACCGTCGGCGAGGTCAACCCCCGGCTCTTCGGCTCTTTCGTCGAGCACTTGGGCCGCTGCGTGTACACCGGCATCTACGAACCGGGCCACCCCACCGCCGACGAAGACGGCATCCGCACCGACGTCCTGGACCTGGTCCGCGAACTCGGCGCAACAGCCATCCGCTACCCCGGCGGCAACTTCGTCTCCGGCTACAAGTGGGAGGACTCGGTGGGCCCCGCCGAGGACCGCCCCCGCCGCCTCGACCTCGCCTGGCACTCGACCGAGACCAACCGCTTCGGCCTCTCCGAATACATCGCCTTCCTCCGCAAGGTCGGCCCCCAGGCAGAGCCCATGATGGCGGTCAACCTCGGCACCCGCGGTGTCGCCGAGGCCCTGGAACTCCAGGAGTACGCCAACCACACCTCCGGCACCGCACTCGCCGAGCAGCGCGTCGCCCACGGCGACAAGGACCCCTTCGGCATCAAACTCTGGTGCCTCGGCAACGAGATGGACGGCCCCTGGCAGACGGGCCACAAGACGGCGGAGGAGTACGGCCGTATCGCCGCCGAGACGGCCCGCGCGATGCGCCAGCTCGACCCGTCCGTCGAACTGGTCGCCTGCGGCTCCTCCAGCCAGAGCATGCCGACGTTCGCCGAGTGGGAGGCGACGGTGCTGGCGGAGACGTACGACCTCGTCGACTACATCTCGCTGCACGCCTACTACTGGCCACAGGACGGTGACGTCGACTCCTTCCTCGCCTCCGCCGTCGACATGGAGTCCTTCATCGACAACGTCGTCGCGACCGCCGACCACGTGGGCGCGAAGCTCAAGTCGAAGAAGCGGATCAACCTCTCCTTCGACGAGTGGAACGTCTGGTACCTGCCCAACTGGGAGGAGCACGCGAAGACGTTCGAGCAGGACGACTGGCCCGAGGCCCCCCGCCTCCTGGAGGACAACTACAGCGTCACCGACGCCGTCGTCTTCGGCTCCCTCCTCATCGCGCTGCTCCGGCACGCGGACCGCGTGACCGTGGCCTGCCTCGCCCAACTCGTCAACGTCATCGCCCCGATCATGACCGAGCCGGGCGGGCCTGCCTGGCGCCAGACGACGTTCTTCCCCTTCGCGCAGGCGTCCCGGTACGGGCGCGGCCAGGTCCTCGACGTACGGGTCGACTCACCGACGTACGAGACGAAGAAGTACGGCGAGACGGACCTGCTGCACGCCACGGCCGTACGGGCGGAGGACGGCTCGGTGACGGTCTTCGCGGTCAACCGCAGCCGCACGGAGGCTCTCCCCCTCCAAGTAGCCCTGAACGGGCTGGAGTTGACCTCCCTGGTCGAACACAGCGCACTCGCGGACGCCGACCCCGACGCCCGGAACACCCTCGACAACCCGGACCGCGTCACCCCGCACCCCGTCGACGGCACCACCCTCCAGAACGGCACGCTGAACGCGGTCCTGGAGCCCTTGTCCTGGAACGTGATCCGGCTTCGTTAGCGCGTTCGCTGGCAGAGGCTCGTCGTGCGGAGGCGTGGGGGAGGGCCACGCCTCACGGGCCCATGACCCCTACCCCGCAAAAAGCGTGAACACAAAGCGGGAGTATGTCCTTCAGGTGCTCAAACGAGCGCTGTGTGAACGCGACGCGGAGAAGTGCTCACGCCGTGCGACTCAGCTCCTGCAGCGGCGGCCGCGTGGGGCTGCTCATCAGGACCTGCCGGCCGCCTCGGCCAGGATTCGGGCCAGCTCGGTGGGCTTGGTGAACATGGGCCAGTGGCCCGAGTCGATGTCGACGAAGTCGACGTGCTTTGCCTGGGCGAGTTCCGGGACGTCGCCGGCGTCGATCCACTCCTGCGCCTGTGCGGGCGTGAACTCCGGGCACACGACCACGACCGGGATGTCGAACCGCCGCTCGTCTGCCAGCCGCACCACGCCTTTGGTAACGGCTGCGGGCACGGGGATCGCTGCAGCCGCCAGCTTTCGCCTGGCCTCGTCGTCGAGGTCGGCGGCGTCCGGCCCTTCATAGGGGTCCCAGCCCGGGAAGGGCATGACGCCGTCCCTCACCTCGAAGAAATCGGCGTACGGCTGGCCGTCGGCGGACGGGAAGCCGCCGATGAGGGAGACCTTGGCCAGCCCTTCCGGCCGCCGGTCGGCGGCAAGCCAGGCAAGCGTGCATGCGGCTGAATGCCCCACCACCATGGGCTTGCCGGGCGCCGCGTCCACCGCGGCGAGCACCGCCGTCACCTGGTCGTCGAGCGTGGCGGACGCGAGGCCGTCCCCCTGGCCCGGGAGAGTGAGCGGCACCGGGCGATGGCCGAGCGGCTCCAGTGCGGACGCGACGCGGCCCCACACGGATCCGTCCAGCCAGAGGCCACCAACGAGCAGGATGTCCATGGTCAGTTCCCCTTCTCCAGCTTCATGGCCCTCACCGTAGGACGAGATCCGAACAAGCTGCTGCCGGTTTGCCCGACGGCCCAAGCGCCCCGGCCGAAGCCCGGTGGCGATCCATGTCGTGGAACCAGACGTGGCCGTCCTCGCCCCACGGGTCTGTCGACCGGCCTCTGGTCAACGACCGCACACCCCACCGTTCTGGCCTATCGGCAGCACCGCAATCTGATCGCGCGCCACGGGCGGCGCTGGGTCAACCTCGCCTTCCACGACTCGAAGAAGATCTTCCTCGCCTGGAAGGAACGCTACGAGTTCGGCCCCGCGGAAGCCATCGTCCGGCGCCTGACCGCCCTGACCTACCCCTCCGGCAAACCCGTGGCCGCCGAACTCGCTATCGCAGCGGCGTCCCCATTCGGCGATCGCCGTCAGGGAGTTATGGCCCGCGCTTGTCATCGCGCACACGCCCACCGCGAGCAGCGTTGCCAGCGTGAAACGCACCCCGCGCCGTCACGCGGATCGGGAACCCGCGCCAGCGAGTCGAGCAGCCCGGGTGGCACCACCACCTTCTCGGCGGGCGCGAGCAAGGGCGCTGCTGCGGGCGCGACGGACGTAGGAAATGATGGAGCAACGAGCACGGCAACCTTGCGGATCTTGAAGCGTAGAGAACTCCATGATCCGCAAGTGCCGTGCTCGCCTCGCATCCGGCACCTGCTCGCGCTCTACATGGTCAAACCGGGCGAACGTGACTCTCCCTGGAGTCCTGCCTATTTGGTGGCGTCTTTTGGGGTGGCGTCTTTCCTGTCGGCGGTGCGGGTTTTGGCATCAGATCCCGTGGACGGGGTGGCGGATGCGGGGGCGAGCGCACCTCCGCGGCGCAGGACGGTGTACCCGACGCCGATACCGGCCGCTACGGGCCATTCCAGGATGCCCGCTACACCGAGTGTTCCGAGGCCGAGGTAAAGAGGGAGCCCTCCTTTGGCCGGCAGAACGCGCTGAGCCGCCTTGACGGGCATTGCGGCGACGTTTGCAGCAGCGGAGGTGGCGCGGCCGACCGGGAGGGTGATGGTGAGGTTGCGCCAGGCGCGCCCGTTCGAGGGACGCGGTGCCTTCTTGCGCGCGGTGGCCGGGCGACTGGGAGTTTCGGCAGTCCGGGCGGAGGGTTGCTGAGCGGTGGGGGGCACGGTTTCTCCTCCTGATGCACTGTCCTTTTTCTGCGTGAAGTTACGGATTCGGTAATTATCGTTCTCTGAGGCTTATGTTGCCTGCTGGTGCCCACGGGAACCTCCGAATGGCGCCTGCGCCACAGGGACGCCGCCGTCCTCAGCCCATGAGCCCATGTCCGTTGCCCACCAGAAGAGCAGGAGGTGCCCAGTGCCGCCGTGGAGTGGGGTTCTGCCGTCCCTTTGCCTGGTCTCCCCAACCGCGCCATGGAGCGTGGTGGGCGAGGTCGTGAATTGCGCTGTGGGTGTGGTCCGTTGGAGCCGGCAGGCGGTGGGTGATGCGCTGAGCGGACTGCCGGGCGGCCTTGCCGAGGCGGCCGCCGTGCTGGGGGACGCCGGCCGGGACCGCGCGCGGCGGCGGGTGTGGTCCCGTGGGGGCAGGGCGTATATCGAGGTACGCGGTCTGAGCGGGCGCGGGGAGCGGCATGACCGGCTGGTGTGCGCACTGGGGACGGCGTTGCGCGCCGTGGAGGGTGTGCGCTGGGCGGCGGTGAACGCGGTGCTGGGCCAGGTGGTGGTCGATGCCGATGAGGACCGCGTCGGCCGGGACTGGCTGGTGGAGCAGGTGGAGCAGGTGGAGCAGGCGCACGGCAGCGACGGAGAGCCTTTCGCCGGCCATCGACCTGGTCCGCCGTTTGATGCGGCGCCGGCGGTGCTGGCTGGGGCGTCGCTGGCCGCGGACTGCCTCGGGCTGGTGGTGGCTGCGGTCGGACAGGCGACGCCGTGGCCCGCACCCCCCATGCTGCGGATGCCCGTGGTGTTGGCAGAGACCCATCCGCGGCTGCGCCGTCTGCTGGAGGAGCGGCTGGGCCGGGCACATGCCGAGATGGTGCTGGGAGTGTCCAACGCGGCAGTGCACTCCCTGACGCGCGGGGTGGCGCCGCTTGCCGTGGATGCGCTGCAGCGCCTGTGGCAGCTCGCCGAGATCCGCAGTCGGCAAGCCGTGTGGAGTGAGCGGGAGAGCGAGCTGGTGGGCGCAGGGGAAGCGCTGCCGCCTCAGGCGCCCGAGCGGGCGCCCCGGCCGGCGGCGCTGCCCGCCGGGCCGGTGGAGGCGTGCGGGCAGCGGACCTCGCTCGCCGCGCTGCTGGGAGCCGGAGGAGTACTGGCGTGGACCGGCAGCCCCGAGCAGGCCGCACAGGCCATCCTGGCGACCGTGCCGAAAGCCGCGGGGATGGGCCGGGAGGCCTTCAGCGCATGGCTGGGCCGCGACCTGGCCCGTTACGGTGTGGTGCCGATGGACGGGACCGCCTTGCGGCTGCTGGACCGGGTCTCGACCGTCCTGATCGACTCGGCCGTCCTGTGCGCCCCCCGCCCCCGGCTGCTGTCGGCCGTCGCCACCGACCAGCTGGACGAGGCCGACGTGTGGCGCGCCGGGCAGGTGGCGCTGGCGGGCCGCTCTCTGCAGGATCTGTGCGGTCCGGGGCCGTGGATCTGCGAGAGGTGGCGGCTGGAGCGTCCCGCCGACGCACCGCAGGGGCGACCGGACGCCCCCTCGGGGCTGCCACTGGACGTATGTGACCCGAGCGGGCGGCGCCAAGGCCGGATTCTGGTCGGCTGTGAACTCGATCCGCTGGCCGACGCCCTGCTCGGGGCGGCCCGCTCCGGTACCCGCCGCCTGCTGCTCACCGAGCACCTCAGCGCAGGTGAACTGCTCTCGTGGGCCGACCAGGCCGTGCCGATGTCCGCCTCGCTTCCCGAGGAGGTACGGCGCCTGCAAGAGGACGGACAGGTCGTCCTGCTGCTCACGTCCGCCCAGGATCAGGCGCTGGCCGCCGCGGACATCGGTGTCACCGTGCTGCCCGGCCCCGGCGCTGCGGGCGGGGTGTGCTGGTCGGCGCACCTGATCTGCGGCCCGGGACTGGCGCAGGCCTGGCGTGTCCTGGCCGCCCTGGACGAAGCTCACGAGGTCAGCAGCACGTCGGCCCGCCTGTGCCTGAGCGCATCCGCGCTCGGGGCACTGATCGCGGCCTCCCGCACCCGCCGCACGATCGCCGGTGTGACCACCTCACCCGTTTACGGCGCTGCCTTCCTCGCCCAGCTCGGCGGTATCAGGGCAGCCCGCCGCCTGGCCCGCAACCCTCTGCCACCCGCCCGTATCCGTAGCGCCTGGCACGCCTTGGAGGCCCGTGAGACCTTCGACATCCTGGGAGCCCTCAGCGAGGGCCCGGCCAGCCGGGCCACGGCGGAGCCGTCCGCTGAATCGAGCCGCAGCGGGGTCATTTCCGGAGCCGTACGCACCGCGGCCGGCTCCGCCGGCCTGGCCACAGCGGCACGGGGGGCCGAGCAGCTGCTGACCGCGGTACGTGAAGAACTGCGCGACCCTCTCACCCCCGTGCTGGCTCTGGGCGCTGCCGCCTCCGCCGCCGTGGGCTCCGGTATCGACTCCGCCCTGGTGGGCGGCGTGATGGCCGGTAACGCCGTGATCAGCGGCGTGCAGCGGCTGCGCGCCGAACGCGCCCTCAACGGTCTGCTCCTCGCCGAGCAGCAGACTGCCCAGCGGGTCCACTGGATCCCCTCCGCATCCGCGGCACCCGAAGACCCAGCCGAGTTCTTCGCGGAGCTGGAGACCGCCCCCGTACACACCATCACGGCGCAGGACCTGCGGGTCGGGGACATCATCGCGCTGAGGCCTTCCGACGTCGTCCCTGCGGACGCCCGGCTGCTGGTCAGCGACCTCCTGGAGATCGACGAGGCGAGTCTGACCGGCGAGTCCGCCCCGGTCGCCAAGGATCCCCAGGCCACCCCCGGTGCCGACCTTGCCGAGCGGTCCTGCATGGTCTACCAGGGATGCACCGTGCTGGCCGGGACCGGCTACGCCGTGGTCGTGGCCACCGGAGCCCAGAGCGAAGCCGGCCGCGCCGCCGACCTGGCCGGTACCGCCACCACCCCACCCGGCATCGAAAGCCACTTGGCTGCTCTGACCAGGACCGCGCTGCCCGCGGTCGGCATCGGCGGCGCTGCGGTCACCCTCCTGGGGCTGCTGCGCGGGGTGCCGGTACGCGAGGCGCTTGCCTCCGGGGTGGCCATCGCGGTCGCCGCAGTCCCCGAAGGCCTCCCGCTGGTCGCCACCGTCGCCCAGTCCGCCGCCGCCCGCCGCCTGTCCCGGCACGGCATCCTGACCCGCTCCGCCCGCGTCCTGGAAGCCCTGGGCCGCGTCGATGTCGTCTGCTTCGACAAGACCGGCACGCTCACCCAGGGCCGACTGACCGTGACCGGCCTGGCCACCCCCGACCACGACCTGCGGATGGACAGCACACCCGGACGCCACCTGCTGCAGACCGCGGCCAGAGCCTGCCCCACCCCCGAGGCCGGCCAGACACTGCCCCACGCCACCGACCAAGCCGTCATCGACGCCACAACCACCCACTGCGAACCGGACCACCCCTGGCGATCCGTCACGGAACTGCCCTTCGAGGCCAGCCGCGGCTACTCCGCCTGCCTGGGCACCGAATCAGGGCACCCCTGTCTAGCCGTCAAAGGCGCACCGGAAACGGTCCTTGCCCGATGTACCACCACCGTGTCGACGCCCCACCAATACGGCGGCGACACCATCGTCCCCCTCGACCCGACCCGACGTCGCGCCGCGCACCGCCTCGTGCAGCGCCTGGCCGCAGGCGGACTGCGAGTCCTCGCGGTCGCTGAGGCCAGACCCGCCTCGTCCACACCCCTCGGCGACGACGTGGCCGACCTGGCCCACGACCTGACCCTGCTCGGCTTCCTCGCCATCGCCGACCCCCCGCGACCAGGAGCCGCGGAAACCGTCAAACGGCTGGCGGAAGCCGGGGTACGTACCGCCATGATCACCGGCGACCACCCGGCCACCGCCGCCGCCATCGCCCGCGAACTCGGCATCCCTGACGCCGACATCGTCCTCACCGGCGCGGAACTGGACACCCTGCCCGAACCGGCCCGCCTCCACCAGATCGGCCAGACCGCCGTCTTCGCCCGTGTCTCGCCGGAGCACAAGGTCCGCATCGTCCAGGCCCTGCAACGCGCCGGACGCGTCGTGGCCATGACCGGCGACGGCGTCAACGACGCCGCCGCCATCCGCCTCGCCGACGTCGGCATCGGCCTCGCAGCCCACGGCTCCACCTCCGCCCGTGCCGCCGCAGACCTCGTCCTCACCGACCCCGATCCCACCCGCATCCTCCACGCCCTCACCGAGGGCCGCACCCTGTGGCGCAGCGTGCGCGACGCGGTCGCCATCCTCGTCGGCGGCAACGCCGGCGAGGTCGCCTTCACCGTGCTCGGCACCGCCCTGTCCGGCCGCGCCCCCCTCGGCACCCGGCAACTCCTGCTGGTCAACCTGCTCACCGACATGCTGCCTGCCCTCGCCGTCGCTCTCGCCCCTGCCCGCACACCCAAACCCGGCGAAGACCCGCTGACCGGCGGCCCTGCCTCCTCGCTACTCGGGAGCGACCTGGCCCGCGTCCTGGCCATCCGCGGCACCGCCACCACCCTCGGCGCCACCGCCGCCTGGCAGATCGGCCGTTACACCGGCCTGGCACGGCGCGCCAGCACCATGGGCCTGGCCGCACTGGTGGGCACCCAACTGGGCCAGACTCTCATCACCGCCTGGCACAGCCCCCTCGTCCTGGCCACCGCCGGCCTCTCCAGCGCCGCACTCATCGCCGTCGTCCAGACCCCCGGTATCAGCCACTTCTTCGGCTGCACCCCCCTGGGTCCCCTCGCCTGGACCACCGTCACGGTCTGCTCGACCACGACCACCCTCGCAGCCGCGCTCGCCCCCCGCCTCCTGAGCCCCCAACCCACCACCACACCAGCCTGAACCACCGTCGAGAAACGAACTGCTGCGCAAACTCATCCTCACGCCACCCCGGCAGTACTCGCCGCAGGAGAGCCGGCAGGCTCGTAGATCCAGGCCACCTCATGCTCCACGCCACCCGTCGGCATCGAGCGCGACAGGGACGACCAGCCCCGGGCCAACGGGCCTGTCCATTTAACGGCTTTGACTCGATACCGGTGGTCTCGGCAGCCAGCCGCCCACGAGAGCAGGATGCGCTGGCGGAGCAGACAGAATCCGGCGCGGCCATACATCTGACGCTTGATCAGAATGGCCTGGTGTTCGCTCCTTTCTCTACATGGTCAAAGCGGGCGAACACGACTCTCCCCGGGGCCCTGGACCGGAGACCACCCGGAACGGAGCCAGTGAGGACAGAAAGCACTCTTCAGGCCCGTTGGGAGGCAGCAGCCCACTCGCGGTCGAGCATGGCGTGGACGACGGAGTCACGCCACCGGCCGGCCTTGAAGATGTGCTCACGGATGGTGCCCTCCTCGACCATGCCCGCGGCTGCCATGGTTCTCGCCGATGCCTCGTTGAGCGGGGAACGTGCTCCCCAGATGCGATGAAGGCCCAGCTCCTCGAACCCGAGGCCGAGGAGGAGACGTACGGTCTCGAGTCCGTAGCCGACCCCCCAGACATCGGGGTGCAGCGCGAAGCCCATGGTGGCTCCGCGCTGCTGATGTGGGTCGGTGGCCAGGCGGCCGGACCCGATCAGCTCGGCCGTGTTCCGTTCGATGACGGCGAGCTGGTACTCGGCGCGCGGGCTCACGGTGGCGGAGGCGATCGACCGGGACACGACCTCCGCGACCTGTTCACGGGTACGCGGTTCGAACGACAGGTGCTCTGTGGCTTCGGGGCTGTTGTAGACGGCGAGCATCGCGTCCACGTCCTCATCGGCGAGTTCACGCAGATCGAGACGTGGGCCGGAACGACTGACCGGGTACATGCCTCGGACTGTACCTGCGGGGCAGAGCTGTTTCTCAGGGGCGTAAGCGAAGCGGAAGACAGCCCAGGCACAGGCGGCCCCCGCCGCACTACACCCGCTTCGATCCCGAGCCCCGCGGCAGTGAGCACTCCGCCCTGTCGCCAGGAGAACCGGCACCGTCCATCTGCCTCCAGGCCGGGAAGATCACCGGACACAGCGTGGCGAGCAGATACACACCGCCAACCGCCAGCAGCGACGAGGACAGGCCGGCCGAATCCACGAGGAAGCCCGCAGCCAGCCCGCCCAGCGGAGTGACCAGCTGGAACGAGGCTGTTGTCGCACTGAGAACGCGGCTGCGCAGTTCCTCCGGCACCGTCTCGTACATCACGGTGGCCATGATGGGGTTGAGCACACCGCAGGCGAGACCCTCAACCGCCATCATCACCGCCAGCGGTGCGAAAGAGTCGGTGAAGGCGGCCACCACGAAGCGCGGCAGGCCCACGATGAGAAACGCGACCGTGAACACCGGCCACCGCCGAAAGCGGCTGCCCACCGCCCCATAGACCAGCGCCCCCGTGAGCGCGCAGACCCCGAACGCAGCCTCCAGCAGACCGAGATCGACGGAACCACCCAGCTCCTCACGGGCATGCACGGGGAGGAGCACGGCACTCCACCCCTGGTCGAGGCCCCTGGTCACCAGCGTCATGAGGCACAGGCCCAGCAGCAACGGCGTGGCCGCCACGAAGCGATAGCCCTCCCCCAGCTCACGCCGGTAGACACGCAGCGACGCCGGCTCGGCCCGCGGCCGGGCCTGCGCCTCGGGCAGGTCGCGCACCCCGAACGCGAACAGCGGCGCGGACACAGCGAAGGTCGCGGCATCCACCAACAGGACGTTCTCGGCTCCGAGTACGGCGATCAGCACACCCCCGAGAGCCGATCCGGTCAGCGCCGCACAGCGTGACGCACCGTCGTACAGCCCGGCTGCCCTGGTCAGCGGCATCCGGGCGCGTTCGGCGAGCGTGGGCAACAGCACGCCGCGGGCAGTTTCACCCGGCGCACGGAACAGCCCTGTGACCGCCATCAACGCGCACAGCATCCAGAACTGCAGGACCTCGGCGAACTGCAGTAGCGGGATCGCTGCAACGGCCGCTCCGCAGGCGAGGTCCGAGATGACGGCCACCCGCCGCCGCCCGATCCGGTCGATGACCGGACCACCGACAAGCGCAGCCAGGACTACGGGCAGCATCGTGCAGAACGCGACGATGCCGGCCTTGGCGGCACTGCCCGTGCTCTGCAGCACGAACCACGGCACGCCCATGTACGTGAGGCAACTCCCGGTGATCGAAACGACATTGGCGGCAAGGACTGTTGCCAGAGGACGGCGATCACCGGGCAAGGAATTCAAGGAATCTTCGGACACTGCGGCGGTCTCCCATGAGGGGAAGAGCCCACCGCGAACGAAGCAATCAGTCGGTGGGCAAAGCGAAGTGGTCAGCGTCTGGCGCGCAGAGCAAGGCGCACCGCTCAGATGCGGTGTTCACGAGCAGCGCCTCCAACACTTCGCCGGGATGACCACCCGGCACCTCCAGGCATTGTCATCTCCGGCCCCAGCTCTCCGCAATGACGATTCGTTCGCAAGGGGCGGGCTCGCACAGGGAGTCGTCCGAGATGCGCAGATGAAGGCAGATCTGCTGAAGAGGCGGGGCGCCCGTTGCGGATCATGGAGTTCAGGGTGCCCTGCGGTACGTGGACGAATCCCGCCGTGTGGCCGTCGGGTTCGGCGCCGTGGTTTCCGCGGGCGCGGACGACTTAGGCACGTCCGGTGATGAGTCCCGCAGACCGCCGAGCGCCAGGACCGTCATCACCGCTGCGGCCCCCGCCGCCACGCCGAAACCGCCGTGTGCACCGCCCGCGTCCACGACCCGCCCCGCGACCGCCGCGGCGCCCGCTGATCCTGCCGCGCTTGCGGAGTTGCCCCAGGTGAACGCCTGGGTGAGGACGGCGCGCGGGACCGACGACTCTGTGAGGACGGAGGCGAGGATCAGCAGGACCGGCACGGCGAGTCCGGTCAGGGCGAGGGTGGCGCCGACCGCGAGGGGCGCGTCGAGGAAGGTCAGCGGGAGGCTCGCGAGGGTGAGGCAGGCGGCGGTTGCGGCCTGGCGGCGCCGGGGTGAGCCGCCGTGGCGCCATGCTCCGTAGGCCCAACCGCCCACCAGATTGGTGCAGTTGGAGGCGAAGTAGAGCAGCGCTGCCGCATCCGGCGTGCCGCGTCCGACGGCGTACGCGGCGACGGACACCTGCATCGCGCCGAAGAACACCCCGAGCGCGAGGCCCAGCGCGACCTGCCGCAGGAATGCGGAGCGGAGCAGGGCGCGTCCGGCGTGCCGGCGTTCGGCGCGGCCGGTGAGGGGCGGCATGGTGCGGCGCTGGGCGGCGAGGGCGAGCCCGCCGCCGACGACGAGCGCGGCGGCGAGCAGCACCCCGGCGCCCGGGCGGCCCGCCGCACCGAGGACGCTCACCAGGGCCGGGCCGGCCAGGTAGGACACACCGTTGGCGAGGGCCTCCAGGGCGAAGGCGGTGGGCAGCGCGGCAGCCCGTTCGCCGGACAGCAGGGCGGACCAGCGAGCGGCGGACAGGGCACCGAGCTGGGGCAGCGTTGCCCCGACGAGCACTCCGGCGACGAGGTCCGGAACGGCGCCGGCGAGCAGCAGCGCCACGGCCCCGGCATGTGCGCCCAGCGCGCAGGGAAGCACCCGCGCCTGCCCGAACCGGTCGACAAGGCGCCCGATTTGGGGCCCGGCGACGGCATCCGCGACAGCGAACCCGCCGGTGACGAGACCCGCAGCGGCATACGACCCGGTGCGTGCATGCACCAGCCAGACGATGCCGATCCCCGTCATGGCGATGCCCAGACGCCCGACAGCGGAGGGAAGGAAGAAGGCCGCGGCACCCGAAGTGCGCAGCAGGGCACGGTAGTTCGCCGAAGCCGAAGGCACGACGCATCCCTTTCGCCGCCCGGCGGGACGCGCCACACGGGGTCGTCGGCGTCCGGATGTGCCGACCCGTGGCTGCGCCTGAAGCCGTCCAGTGGTGACGTGGAGCGGGGACGCGCACCCCACGCCGACTCCGTCACCGGGCAGATGTCATGCGGTAGTTGATGACCTCCTCGAGCGTAGAGGGACGGCGCGCAGAAACGAATAAGGGAGCAGTCACGGTCGAGCATGGCAGTGACGCTTGCCTCACTCGGTCTGACGACGATCGTGGAGCACAGCACCGTCGCGGTGTCGGAAGTCACCCGACCCCAAGGCATCTTCACATCGTTTTTAACCTCTTCTCAGCTTGAACCACTACTGTCGGCCCGTCGATCCCTACTCAACCGGTAGGAAAGCTAGGAAAGACGGGACGGACTCGTATGCGCACCCTGGTACTGCTCGCCTTGGCGGGCCTCGGTGCCCAACTGGTCGACGGCAGCCTCGGCATGGCCTACGGCGTGACCTCGACCACCCTGCTGCTCGCCATGGGCACCAACCCGGCCGCGGCCTCGGCCACGGTTCACCTCGCGGAGATCGGTACGACGCTGATGTCCGGCGCCGCGCACTGGCGGTTCGGGAACGTGGACTGGAAGGTCGTCGCCAAGATCGGGGTGCCGGGGGCGGTGGGCGCGTTCCTCGGTGCGACCGTGCTGTCCAAGCTGTCCACCGAGGTCGCCGAGCCGGTGATGTCGCTGATCCTGCTCGGGCTCGGGCTGTACGTGATGTCCCGGTTCACGTTCCGCGGCATGCCCAAGGGCAATCTCGGCAAGCCGCTGCGCAAGAGGTTCCTGTCACCGCTCGGGGTGGTCGCCGGGTTCCTGGACGCGACGGGCGGGGGCGGCTGGGGCCCGGTGGGTACGCCGGCGCTGCTGGCCAGCGGACGTATGGAACCGCGCAAGGTGATCGGGTCCATCGATACGAGCGAGTTCCTGGTCGCGGTGGCGGCGAGCCTGGGCTTCCTCTTCTCGCTCGGTTCGCAGGGCCTCAACTGGGGCTGGGTCGCGGCGTTTCTGCTCGGCGGGCTGATCGCGGCGCCGATCGCGGCCTGGCTGGTGCGGCTGGTTCCGCCGCGCGTTCTGGGGTCCGCGGTCGGGGGCGTCATCATCGTGACGAATGTCCGTACGCTGCTGAAGAGCGACTGGGTCGGCGCGTCCAGCTCGCTGAGCACCCCCGTCTACGTACTCCTGTACGCGCTGTGGGCCGCCGCCCTGACGTACTCGATCCGCGCGTACCGCAAGGAGCAGGCGGCGGAGAGCGAGTCCGCCGAGGAGCGGCGGCCCGTCACGGCCTAGGCCAGGCAGACCGTGGAGTCGACGTTCACCTCCCAGGCGTTCAGGCCCTTCGCGTCGGCCTCGGCCTGCAGTCGGGCTCAACCTGTGCCTGTACCTGATCCTTACTTGTTGGTAGCCTCCGGGCCGTCAGCGCCCGGCCCCCGCTGCGGCGTTCCCCTCCGTGGCCACGCCGACAAGGAGCAACGGTCTTGCGCGAGTTCAGTGTTCCGGCCTTGTACGACGTTCCACCGGACGGCAACCTGGTGGACATCATCCTCCGCAACGCCGCCCAGTACCCCAACCGGGCCGTGCTCGCCCGCAAGGTCTCGGGCGAGTGGCAGGACGTCACCGCCACGGAGTTCCTCGCCGAGGTCCGCGGTGTGGCCAAGGGCCTGATCGCCTCTGGTGTGCAGCCGGGTGACCGGGTCGCCCTGATGTCGCGCACCCGCTACGAGTGGACGCTGCTGGACTTCGCGATCTGGTGTGCGGGCGCGGTCTCCGTTCCGGTCTACGAGACCTCCTCGGCCGAGCAAGTCGAGTGGATCACCAGTGACTCGGGCGCGGTGGCGTGCCTGGTCGAGACCGAGGCGCACCAAGCCGTGGTGGAGGAGGTGCGGCCACGCCTGCCCCTGCTCAAGCACCTCTGGCAGATCGAGGCGGGTGGCATCAAGGAACTCGTCGCCATGGGCCGTGATGTGGCGGACGCTCAGGTCGACGAGCACGCCTCGGCGGCCGGCCCCGACTCGGTGGCCACGATCAACTACACCTCCGGCACCACCGGCCGGCCCAAGGGCTGTGTCCTCACTCACCGCAACTTTCTCGCGGAGTGCGGCAACATCATCGCCCGCAACACCCCCCTGTTCCGCGAGGACTCCTCCATCCTGCTCTTCCTGCCGCTCGCGCACGTCCTGGCCCGGGTCGTCGAGGTCGGGGCCATGGCGGCACCGGTCAAGGTGGGACACGTCAGCGACGTCAAGAACGTCACCGAGGAACTGGGGAAGTTCCGGCCCACCTTCCTGCTCGGCGTACCGAGGGTGTTCGAGAAGGTGTACAACTCGGCGCGTGCCCAGGCTCGGGCGGGCGGCAAGGAGAAGATCTTCGAACTCGCCGCGGACACGGCCATCGCCTACAGCCGGGCGCTGGAGACACCGTCCGGCCCCGGGGTCGGGCTCAAGCTGAAGCACAAGGTGCTCGACCGGCTGGTCCTCAGCAAGCTGCGCGCGGTCCTCGGCGGCCGGACCACGCACGCCCTCTCTGGTGGCGCCGCGCTCGGCGAACGTCTGGGCCACTTCTACCGCGGCCTCGGCCTCACCGTCCTGGAGGGCTACGGCCTCGCCGAGTCCTGCGCCGCGACCACCCTCAACCCGTACGACCGCCAGAAGATCGGCACGGTGGGCATGCCGCTGCCGGGCAGCTCGGTGCGCATCGCCGACGACACAGAGATCCTGCTGCGCGGCGAGCACATCTTCAACGGCTACTGGAACAACGAGACGGCAACCGCGGCGGCGCTGGTCGACGGCTGGTTCCACACCGGCGACCTGGGGTCCCTGGACGACGAGGGCTACCTCCGCATCACCGGCCGGAAGAAGGAGATCATCGTCACGGCGGGCGGCAAGAATGTCGCCCCGGCCGTGATCGAGGACCGTATCCGCGCCCATGCGCTGGTCGCCGAGTGCATGGTGGTCGGCGAGGCCAAGCCGTTCGTCGGGGCGCTGGTGACACTGGACGGCGAGTTCCTGCCACGCTGGGCCGAGCAGCACGGCAAGGCGGAGGACACCCCGGTGGCGCAGCTCCGTGACGACCCCGAGCTGCTCGCCGAGATCCAGCGCGCCATCGACGACGGCAACGCGGCGGTGTCGAAGGCGGAGTCGGTGCGGAAGTTCCGCATCCTCGATGTCCAGTTCACCGAGGCATCCGGCCATCTGACCCCGTCCCTCAAACTGAAACGCCACGTGGTGATGCGGGACTTCGCCGACGAGATCGAGGCCATCTACGC
>NZ_BAAGPS010000057.1:0-18765 GCF_054783935.1 Streptomyces pseudoechinosporeus | reverse complement strand
GTGGACGCCCTTCGGCATGTCCGGTTATCGGCCCTGGCCAGGGGGCCTAGGGGCGCTGCCTCAAGCGGTCGACGATCGCCCACTCCACCGTGTGCGACAGCTGGATGTACATCCTGCCGGAAGCCGTAGACCCCTCACTGCGGAAGCCCAGGAATTCATAGGATTCCGCATCAAAGATGAGGTAGCTGCCCTTCTGGGACCCCTGTCCGGTGTAAGCGATCCCCACTCCCGTGCGCCCGGCAGAGTCCTTCACGCCCGGAATCGCCTTGACCCCGGGCACCAGGGCCAGTGCCTCGTACGCGGCGGGACGCATCCCGGGGGGCAGCACCGGCTGCTTCAGGAGCTCGCCGAGCAGGAAATAGGCCTGGAACCAGTCGAAGCCGGAGAGGTCGTCGATCGACCGGTCGGTCGTGCCGCGGGCGGAGATGATGGCCGGAACGAGCTTCTCCGGATCGGTCGGGAGCTTCTTGAGCTTGCTCCACTCCCGGGGAGGCCACACGAAGCTGCCGTCCTTCATGGGCTCCTCCCAGATCACGTTGCCGCGCTCCATGGTCAGGGAGCGCTTGGAGCCGTCCACCGAGTCCCAGTTCACGTCCACAAAGGTCTTGACCTTGCCGGTCTTCCGGTCCGTCTCCTTGATGATCCGCTTCGAGTAGATGAACTGGTCGTCGCGCGGCGCTACGGGCGTCTCCTGATTTCCCGCGTACGCCGCCGCCCCGTTCAGCACCTTCGCAGCGGCGGCGTTGCGCATCTGCGGGGCGACCGTGCCCGCGCGGTCCGGGCCTTCGCCCTCGGTGGTGATCAGCACCGCCGTCCCCGTGATCGCCATGGCGACCACCGCGGCTGTCGCGAGGCGCAGCGCGTGGCGGCGGCTGGGTGCGGTGTCGGGGTGCCGCTCCGTGCGCGCAATCGTGTTGAGCAGTCGGTGGCGGGCCTGCGCTCGGGCCGGTTCGGTGAGCGGGGCCGCGTCCGCGTTCCAGTCCCGCAGGAGTTCGAGTTCGTCAGTCATGGCCGGATGCCTCTCGCAGTGTCGTCGGATCGGATCCGCCCAACGCTTCGCGTAGCTTGCTGCGAGCCCGGTGCAGCCGTGATCTGACCGTGCCGATGGGGACACCGAGGGCCTGGGCCACCTCCTCGTAGCCGAGACCGCCCCACGCCACCAGCAGCAGCACGTCCCGGTGCCGCGCAGGCAGTGCGGCCAGTGCCGCCGCCAGCTCGCGGCGTACGGCCTGTGCCCCCACCCGGGCCGCAGCCCGGTCGGCCAGCGGCTCCTCGTGGTCGGCGGGAGCCGGGATGCGGGCCAGGGCCTTGAACCGGCGGGCCTCGGCCCGCCGGTGCCGGCCGACCAGGTTGGTCGCTATGCCGAACAGCCAGGGCCGGGCATTGTCGCCCGTGGCCCGCGCGGGGTCGTACCGGTGCCGCTGCTGGAAAGCAGTGGTGAAGGTCTCCGCCATGAGGTCGTCGGCCGGCTCGCCGCCGAGCCTACGGGCCAGATAACGGTGTACCGCATCCGCGTGCCGGTCGAAGAGCACGGCGAATACCTCGGGCTCATCCCGGGACCGCGCAATTACCAAGGCATCGCTCTCCGCCCCCGTGCGGACGCCTGGCTCGACGGTCATCGGGGCTCCTCTCGTCCTGGGAAACGCTTCGAAGGCTTGGGCTTTCATCTCTCCTTCGCCCGTCGCCCCCGGCGAGTTCCCTCGGGCCCCTGGCCGCCGGTCCCCAGGGCTGCGCCGCGGAAGTTCCGCGGCGCAGCCCTGGAGGGCCGGGTGAGCCTTGCTCAAGTGTCCGAGTCCGATCCTCGGCGTCGCTCACAGGCCGGTGACCGCGAGGGCGTAGAAGCGGGTCGTCTGCTCGGCGCTGTTGTTGTCGTCCGTTACGAGATACAGCGGGCGCCGCCCGTCGTAAGCGCCCTGCGTCAGGCGGGGACCGAGCGCCATGCCCTCGGCGTTTTCCAGGAGGGGGTTGGCCTGAGTCTGCTTCGAAGTGGCGCCGGACGGCGGACACTTGCCCACGTCGACCACTTCGGTCTTGGGGATGAAGGCGACGGACTGTTCGGTCGCGAGGGATTCGGCAGAGCTGACGTCCGGCAGCCCGGCGAACGAGATCTCGCAGATGTGAACGCTGTTGCCCTGCCCCTCGGTGTAGCCGCGCTCCAGCGCGAGGAACCGGTCGTTCCCCACCGTCGTGAGGTCCGCGAGTCGCAGACCCGAGTCCGTCTCGTAGGCGAACTGGGCGTCAGGGACGTACTGGCCGCCCGGCCCTTGCGTGTAGCGCAGGATACGGATCAGCTCGCGTCCCTGGTTCGAGCCGTCGCCTCTGAGCGGCTCCTCCAGGCCCACATACAGATGACGGCCGTCCGGAGAGAGGGCCATCGACTCGAAGATCGCGTTCGCCGCCGCGTCGCCCTTCCCAGAGGTCCGGAATCGTTCCGGCACCGGGAAATCGGCCACCATCTTGCCGGTCACGACGTTGAAGCGGCTGACCGACGGGCCGGACTCGGAGGCCACCAGCACGTGCTCCCCGTCCTTTTCGAGGACGGTGGCCTCGCCGTCGAAGTCATCGGCGCCGTAAGCGCGGCCGTCGTCGGCCCGCCCCACCTGCTGCTTGCCGCGGCGGTCGCCCCCGCTCGCCGCCGCCGCCGTCGTGCACGCCTGGCGGCGCCTCACCAGAATGGGATCCCCGCCTGTCGCTGCTGCCGCACACGCCGCCTCATGGCCGCACCGGGGATGGCGACCGCGAGCAGGACCGGGATCGCAGCGGCGATCCCGACCCAGAGGATGAGGGCGAGGTAACCGAGGGGAGCGTAGTAAGTGTCCGCGTTCGCGAGTTCAACGAAGACAACGCTCACCACGAGCGCAACCACCATGAAGACCGCGATGATGACTGTGAGCCAGGTGAGAATACGGGCCCGTCGCCGGTACATGGCGCTGACCGGCCAGGCCTGCGGTGGCGCGTACGCCCAGGGCGCACCGGGCATCTGGGGCGGGTGAGGGGCTGGCTGCTGATCAGACATGGGGCCCAGTTCTACTGTGCGCGACCCCGAAACACCACCCTCACCGCCGCAGCGCGCCGCCTATTCGGAGACTGCCACCTCGTCAGGGTCGTAGTGGGACGCGACCGCAGGCTGGCCCGTGTAGTTCGGGCCGGCGGCCGGGTCGGCTCCCAGGTAGCGGAAGGGGAGCCTTATGCTGCGCGTCCCCTGGAGCGTGAGGCGGTGGTGGCGGGCGCTGTAGCGGAAGCCGACTGTGCGCAACGCTGTCACGGCAGCCCGCCCGGCAGGTGAACCGTCGGCCCAGCGGATCGAGTCGGGGTCGAAGTGGGCGAGCAGCAGGCCGTCGGGAGCGAGCCAGGAGGCGGCCCCGGCGAGCAGGCCGAGCTGGTCGCCGACGTAGTGCAGGCCGTGCACACAGGTGATCAGGTCGTACGTCCGTTTCGGTGCCCAGTGCGAGACAGAGGCGGTGACCCGTTCCAACGTGGGCGGTGTCGGCACGGGGGCGAGCGGCCCCACCAGGTCGACGCCGGTGAGTACCGCGACGGCAGGAAGAGCGGACGCGGCCTGGTGCAGGGCGCGGCCCTCGCCGCAGCACAGGTCGAGCCACGACGGGGCGGCGGCGCGCTCTGCCAGGTACGCGAGAGGGTCGAAACCGAGCTCACGGGCGTAGCTGTTCACACCGGCCAGACCGCGCTCGCGGTTCATCGCGTTGTTGGCGACCACGGATGATCGTTCCAACTCGGTCGCGGAGACCAGGTGAGAAGTCGTCATGGGACCATTGTCCCGGGCACGGCTCCCACCACCCAGTGACCTTGCGGGGCAGTGAGGGGCGGCCTGCTGGGGCGTAAGGTGCCCGGATGATCCGGATACCAGAGGTGTTCGCGCGGAGCACGGTCGAGCGTGAAGGAGAGGCCGGAGCCGCGTGGCTTGCCGAACTGCCCAGGATCGTGGACGAGTTGCTGGGGCGCTGGGAGTGCGTGCCGGACGGCGAGGTCATGCACGGTGGTGTCGGTGTCATCGTCCCCGTGCGACGGCGGGCCGAGGGGACGGCTGTGCTGAAGGTGTCGTTTCCGCACCCCGGCAACGTCCATGAGCCGGACGCGTTCACGGTGTGGGGCGGGCGCGGGGCCGTCCGGCTGTACGAGCGTGACGACGAGCGGTTCGCGATGCTGCTGGAGCGGGCCAGGACGTCGACTCTGGCCGAGGTCGAGGACGACGACGAGGTGGTGACGGTGGCCGGGCGGCTCAACCGCCGCCTTGCCGTCCCCGCACCGCCCGGGCTGCCCCGGCTGCGCGAGCGGGCCGACGCCTGGGAGGAGCAACTGCGCAGGGACGCCGAGGAGTTGCCGCACACCCTGCCGCGTCATGTCCTGGACGCCGCCCTGGCGACCGTCCGCGAGCTGGGCCGCACCCAGCCGGACACCGTCATCCACGGCGACCTGCACGCCCGCAACATCCTGCGCGCCGACCGCGAGCCCTGGCTGGCCGTCGACCCGAAGGGCTACGCGGGAGACCCGGCCTACGACGGCGGCACGCTGCTCAAGGCGCGCGCACTGAGGCTTCTCGAAGCGGACGACCTGCGCAAGGCGGTCCGCCGCGCGCTGGACGTGTTCGCCGAGGCTGCGGAACTCGACCGCGAACGCGCCCGGCGCTGGGCCCAGTTCCACGCCGTCCAGGCCGCGTTCCACGGCCGCCGCCACGGCTTCCGCGTCGCCCGCAGCGGACCACGACTGGACCGGATCACCGAATTCGCGGACGGCCTGGCGGAGTTGCTCACGGAGGCAGACCCCGACCCACGCTGACCCCGTCGGCCGCCAAAAACGAGCGGCAGTTGAGCCTCGTCCCCGGATACCTTCGGCCGCATGGCAGACGAATTGTTCGGGCATCCACGGCTCGCCGCGATCTACGATGCGCTCGATCCGGATCGCCGCGATCTCGATGCGTACGTCCGTGTCGTGGAGGAGTTCGGGGCGCGCCGGGTGCTGGATATCGGCTGTGGGACAGGGGTGTTGGCGCTTCTGCTGGCCGATCGCGGGATCGAGGTTGTCGGTGTTGATCCTGCCGCCGCGTCCCTCGACGTGGCCCGGGCCAAGCCGGGTGGCGACCGGGTGCGCTGGATCCATGGCGATGCGACAGCGCTTCCGCCGCTGCGAGTTGACCTCGCGACCATGACCGGGAACGCCGCCCAGGCCGTCGTCGACCCGCAGGTCTGGCAGGAGACCCTGCGAGGGGCCTACGACGCGCTGCGGCCGGGCGGGCGGTTCGTGTTCGAGACCCGGGATCCCGCCAGGCGCGCCTGGGAGGCGTGGAACCGGGAGGCCACGTACAGCGTTACGGAGATTCCGGGCGTCGGCACGGTCGAGAACTGGGGCGAGTTGATCGAGGTCAGCGAGCCACTGGTGACGTTCCGCTCGACCTATGTGTTCGCTGCGGACGGGCAGGTGATGACGTCGGACTCGACGCTGCGCTTCCGTGAGCGGGAGGAGGTGGAGGCGGAGTTGGCCGCGCTGGGGTATGTGGTGGAGGACGTTCGGGACGCGCCTGACCGGCCGGGGCGGGAGTTCGTCTTCCTCGCACTGCGGCCGGGTTAGAGCGATACGGGTGTACCGCTCCCGTCACGCCACCGCCGTCGGCGCGACCTCCCGGAGTTCGCGCAATGCCGCCGCCACGGCCGGGCGGTCGTGGCCGGAGGCGCGGGTGCAGGTGAGGAGTTTGCGGTGGGGGTCGCCTGTGCAACGGACTCGGGTGATCGGCAGGTGTGGGGTGATGTGGGCCAGGCGGGGGATCAGGGCGACGCCCAGGCCGTGGGCGACCAGGTGGGCCATGACGTTCCAGTCCATCGCCTGGTGGACGACGTCGGGGGTGAAGCCGGCGCCGCCGCACGCCGAGAGGACGTGCGGGCGGCAGGGGCTCTCGGGGACCGGGGCGATCCACTCCTCGCGCGCGGCGTCCGCGAGGTCGACCCGGTCGAGCCGTGCCAGGCGGTGCGTGTCGGGTACGACCAGGTCGAACGGGTCGTCCAGGAGCGGCTGTTGGTCGAAGCGGGCGTCGCTGAGCGGCGGGTTGAGCGGGGTCGCCTCGACGATCGCCAGATCGATCTCGCCCTCGAAGAGCAGGTCGAAACTCTCCGGGACCTCCGCCTCCTGAATCCTGACGGCCAGCCGCGGATGGCGCTTGCGCAGATGCGCCGCCATCGGGGCGAGCAGCACCGAGATGGCCAGCGGGAAGCCGCTCGTCCGCAGCAGCCCTGCGGGCTCGCCGTGGTCGGCCCGCAGGTCGAGCTCCGCGCGCTCCCAGCGGGCCTGGATCGCGTCGGCGTGCGTGAGCAGACTCCGCGCGGCCGGGGTGAGCCGTACGCCGCGGCCCTGGGGCTCCAGCAGGTCGACGTCCAGGTCACGGGCGAGCTGCCGGATCTGCTGGGAGGCGGCGGACGGGGTGAAGTGCAGGGCACGGGCGGCGGCGGTGACCGTTCCGTAGTGGTCGACCGCCCTCAGGACGTGCAGTCGGCGTAGGTCAATCATGAAGTCCACGCTTCACGATGAAGTCCAGCAAGTCAACCTGGACATACACAAAGGCATCGGTACACCCTGGCTGTGTCGCGACGATCAGCCCAACCGTTCCACCAGGAGGAGTCCGAGATGACCAGCACAGCCGACCGCAGGACCGGCGGCGTATGCCCGCACTGCGGGTGGCCGGACCACGCCGAGCCCTTCCAGGTGGTGTCCCGGCACACCACCGCGGCGGGCGTCACGGTGTGGACGCGCTGCGGCTGCGGTTCGCTCCAGGTGCGCGTCGTGGACGCCACCGGCCTGCGCGTCGTCTCGCGCAGCCGGCCCGCCGACCCCGCCGTGGCGTCAAGGGACCTGTGCGACAGGTGAGTTCGGATGAGTTGTCGAACGGGATTCGACGACCGGCGTGGCGGGAGTTGCTGCGCGAACCGTTGACGCGCAAGGGGTTCGATTCTACGGTCCCGTTCGAAGTCATGACCACTGTTCAGGATTTCGAACGGCCCCCGTAGAACGCCCCCCACCCGTAGGAGGATCCGCGTGAGCCGCACCTCCCGCCGCACCGCTCGCAGAAGCACCCGCAGACCCAGCCGCCGAACCACCCTCCTCGCCGTCCCCGCCGCAATCCTGCTCGCCCTCGTCCCGAGCACCGCGTCCGCGTACCCGAACCCCGGCCGCGTCACCGGCGACATCGTCACCCATGACCCGACGATGATCCGCACCTCGTCGGGCCAGTACCTGCTCTACGCCACCGGCGGCGGCATCTCCAGCAAGACGTCCAGCGACCGCACCGCCTTCCGAAACGGCAGCGACGCCTTCTCCAGCAAGCCGAGCTGGTGGCGGAACTACTCCTCCGTACCGGAGGCCTGGGCGCCCGACATCTCGTACCACGGCGGTAGGTACCTGATGTACTACTCCGTCTCGTCCTTCGGCTCCCAGAACTCGGCAATCGGGCTTGCGACTTCGACGACCGGCCAGCCGGGCAGCTGGAGCGACCAGGGCGTCGTCTACACCTCGAGCTCGTCGACCGACTACAACGCCATCGACCCGAATCTCTTCGTGAACGACGACGGCAAGTGGTGGCTGTCGTTCGGCAGTTGGTGGTCCGGGATCAAGATGATCCAGATCAACCCGTCGACCGGGAAGCAGCTGAGCTCCAACACCACCCGCTACTCGCTCGCCTCCCGCCCCACCGGCACGAAGGCCGTCGAGGCCCCGTACATCGTCAAACGGAACGGCTACTACTACCTGTTCGCCTCGTACGACACCTGCTGCGCCGGCACCAACTCCACGTACAAGGTCAAGGTCGGCCGCGCCACCAGCATCACCGGGCCGTACCACGACAAGAACGGCGTCGCCATGATGAACAACGGCGGTACGCCCGTACTGGAGTCGCACGGCCGCTACATCGGCCCCGGCGGACAGTCGATCATGAACGACGTGGACGGCGACCTGATCGTCTACCACTACTACGACGGCCAGGACAACGGCACTCCCAAGCTCGGCATCAACCTTCTGAACTGGAGCAGCGGATGGCCCGTCGCCTACTGACCCTGCTGGCGGCCCTCCTCCTCGCGCTGTCCCTGGGGCAGTCCTCCGCGAGCGCCGCCTCCTTCACCAACCCGGTCAAGGCGCAGAAGGGCGCCGACCCCTGGATCTCGTACCACGACGGCAACTACTACCTGGTGACGACGAGTTGGACCGATGCCATCACCATCCGCAAGTCGCCGACGCTCGCCGGTCTGTCGAGCGCGCCGAGCGTGCAGGTGTGGACGGGCGACGCGGCCTCGCGCTGCTGCAACATCTGGGCGCCGGAGCTGCACTTCCTGAACGGCCGCTGGTACCTGTACTACGTCGCGGGCCAGAACGTCTCCGACTACATCCCCACCCAGCGCACCCACGTCCTGGAGAGCGCCGGCTCGGACCCGATGGGGCCGTACACGTACAAGAACCAGCTCAACAGCGTCTGGATGCTCGACCCGAGCGTGGCGACCATCAACGGAAGCCTGTACCTGTTCGGCAGCGCGAGCGGCGGCGGTACGCAGAACCTGGTCGCCGCGCGGATGTCCAACCCGTACACGGTCAGCGGCTCGTTCTCGACGATCTCCACGCCCACGCACGACTGGGAGCGCTCGGGCGCCCCGGTCAACGAGGGCCCCGAGATCCTCCAGCGGAACGGGACGACACGGCTGATCTACTCGGCGAGCGGCTGCTGGACCCCCGACTACAAGCTCGGCCAGCTCACCCTCACCGGCTCCAACCCCCTGGCCGCCGCCTCCTGGACGAAGAAGTCCACGCCCGTCTTCCAGCGCAACGACGCCAACGGCGTCTACGGGCCCGGCCACCACGGCCACTTCAAGTCGCCCGACGGCGCCGAGGACTGGTTCGTCTACCACGCCAACGACAACGCGAGCGAGGGCTGCGACAACGGGCGTACGGCGCGGGCGCAGAAGATCACCTGGAACTCGGACGGTTCGCCGAACTTCGGTACGCCGGTGAGGCTCGGCGCCTCGCTCCCCGGGCCCTCGGGGGAGCCGTCGGCCGCCTCGACCACGTACACGGTCGTCAACCGGAACAGCGGCAAGTGCCTTGATCTGGCAGGCAGTTCCAGCGCTGACGGAGCCAATGTGCAGCAGTGGACGTGCAGCGGCGGGAACAACCAGCGCTGGCGTCTGGAGGATCTGGGCGACGACACGCACCGCCTGGTGAACGTCGCGAGCGGCAAGGTGCTGGACACGGCGGACTGCTCCTCGGCCGACGGCGCCGACCTGCGCCAGTGGTCGTGGCTGAACAACACCTGCCAGCGGTTCCGGTTCCACGCCACGAGCGGCGGCTACGTACGGATCGTCAACCAGGCCACCGGCAAGGTCGCCGACGTCGCCGACTGCTCCACCGCCGACGGAGCGGACGTACGGCAGTGGTCGTGGCTGAACAACAACTGCCAGCAGTGGCAGCTACGGCCGGCCTGAGCACGAACCGCGTGAGGGAGCCGCGGCCGGGAGGACATGGGACCCGCTGGCGAAGGTCCTGGGCAACACGGCCCGATCCTCCCGGCCGGCGGAGGCCTCGTCGCGGGAAGAGCGAGGCCTCCGGGCAACCGGTCCGGCTCGTCGGTCAGCCGACCCGGTTGTTCGCGGGGGCGTCCGGCCAAGGGGTGCCGCGGGACGCGGCGGCGGCCGGCCAGCGGGTGGGCTGCGGCATCGGCTGCGGACCGGGCTGGGCGACCGGCGTGAGGCCCGGCTGCTGCTGGGGTTGCGGCTGGCCCACGGGGGTCAGCCACGGTTCCTGCTGCGGCTGGCCGCTCGCGGCCACCGGGCTCAGCCCCGGCTGCTGGGGCTGACCCGCGCCCACGGGGCTCAGACCGGCCTGCTGCTGGGCTTGAGCCATCGCGGTCATCGGCTGCTGAGGCTGCTGCTGGCCTTGCTGTCCCTGTCCCTGTCCCTGACCCATGGCGCCCACAGCGGTAAGCAGCCCCTGCTGCTGCCGCCCCTGGGCGACCGGCGCCAGCTGCGGTTGCTGTTGCTGCTGCGGCCACTGGGCGACCGGCGCCAACTGCGGCTGCTGCTGCGGCTGTTGTTGCTGCTGGCCCTGCCCCTGGGCCGCGGCGGCGAGGCCCTGCATGCCCGATCCGTTCGTGGAGCTGACGAGCCGGTCCACGGCCGCCGTGCCCGAGCTGTAGTTATTGTTCGGCTCAGGCACGGCGGCTCCCCTCCTGGACCCGTAGAGCACCGACTCCAGGCCGGACACCAGGCGACGCACATCCACCTGGGGCCGGACCACGAGTCGCAGGAAGCGACTGGACGAGCCGATCTTGTTGCCGCACTCGCGGACCAGGATCCGGTGCTCGGTGAGCAGCTGATCCCGGACCACGGTGCCCTCGGCGCCCACGGGGAGGCGCACGAAGAGGAAGTTGCCCTGTGACGGATACACCGTCAGACCGGGCAGCTGGGACAGCTGGCGGGCCATGTCGAGGCGGTCGCGGCGGACCTGGTGCAGGCTCTCCAGGTACTCGGCGCCATGGTCCCGGAGCATGAACACCACGGTCTCCGCGAAGGAGTTGAGGTTCCACTTCGGCAGCATGGAGCGGATCTTGCCGGCCAGGGACGGGTTGGCGACCAGGTAGCCGAAGCGGATGCCGTGCAGGCCGAAGTTCTTGCCGAGGCTGCGCAGCACGACCACGTTGGGGCGCATCACCGCGTCCTCGACGACGCTCGGCTCGGCCTCCGCGTCGGCGAACTCCAGGAACGACTCGTCGATGATGATCAGATCCAGATCGGCGAGGGCGTCGCAGAAGGCGAGGATCGTCTGGCGCGGCAGAAAGCCGCCGTCGGGGTTGTTCGGATTGCAGATGACGGCGACCCGGCTGCCGCGGGAGCGGATGAACTGGATGTACTGGGCCGGATCGAGGGCGAAGCCGTTGCTCTCCTGGAGCGGGAACATGTCGACGCGCTTGCCGGTCTCCATCGGCTGGTCGGTCCAGCGGCCGAAGGTGGGGACGGGGATGGCCAGGGACTCGCGCACCATCAAGTGGTCGATCCAGGTGATCAGTTCGGTCGACCCGTTGCCCATCGCGACACACTGCGGGGGCAGTTGGAGCAGATTGCACAGCTCACCGGTGATGGTGTCGGCGCTGCTCGGGTAGAACGTGATGATCTCGCGGAGCCGGTGCGTCAGCTCGTCGAACATCGCGGGCGTCGGAAAGTACGGATTGCACGGGATACAGAAGTCCAGCGGACCCGACTCCCCGCTCTCTCGTGCCAGCGCGGCCATTGACGGGCTGTGCGCGCCGGTGCGGAACAGCGAGGTGACGTTGTCGGCCATGGACCCTCCGTCCGTGGGGGCGGCCCGCGCGGACATGATGCGGGCCGCTTCCTTGTACGGACGGGGATGCGTCGGTGTTCAACTGATGGGAAACCTGGGGAGATTTGTTCTCCCCGGAACGTTTCAGCGGCCGAACGAGTGGACAGTCGCCGAGCGGTACGTCTGGCCTGGCCGGAGCGTCGTGGACGGGAACTCCGGCTGGTTCGGCGAGTCCGGGAAGTGCTGGGTCTCCAGGCACAGCGCGTCGCCCTGGCGGTAGATGGTGCCGCCGGTGCCGACGAGCGTCCCGTCGAGGAAGTTCCCGGAGTAGAACTGCACGCCCGGCTCGGTCGTCGAGATCGACAGGGTGCGGCCGGAGGACGGGTCGCACAGCGTCGCGATGTGCTCGGGCTCGGCCGTGATGCCCTTGTCGAGCACCAGGTTGTGGTCGATGCCCTGCGCGTACAGCAGCTGCTGGTGCGCCCCGCGGAGGTCCCCGCCGACGGTCTTCTTGACGCGGAAGTCGAAGGGGGTGTCCGCGACGGGGGCAAGCTCACCGGTGGGGATGAGGCCCTTGTCGACCGGGGTGTAGCGGGCGGCGGCGATCGTCAGCTCGTGGTCGTAGATGGAACCGCTGTTCTCGCCCGCGAGGTTCCAGTACACATGGCTGGTGAGGTTGACGACCGTCGCCTTGTCGGTGGTGGCCTCGTAGTCGATACGCCAGTCGCCCTGCTGGGTCAGGATGTACGTGACCTTCGTCTTCAGCGTGCCGGGATAGCCCATCTCGCCGTCGACGGACGTGTAGGACAGGTACAGACCGACGTCGGAGCCCTCGGTGAAGGGCTCGATGTCCCACACGCGCTTGTCGAAGCCCTTGGCGCCGCCGTGCAGGCTGTTCTCGCCGTCGTTGACGTCCACCTGGTACGCCTTGCCGTCCAGCGTGAACTTGCCCTGGTCGATGCGGTTTCCGTACCGGCCGATCAGCGCGCCGAAGTACGGGCTGGAAGCGACGTAGTCCTCGATGGTGGCGAAACCGAGGGACACGTTCGCGTACCGGCCGCGGCTGTCGGGGATCTCCAGGGACTGGACGATGCCGCCGTAGGAGAGGACCTTCAGGCGCGTGCCGCCGTTCTCCAGCGACCAGCGGTAGATCTTCGTCCCGTCGGCGAGCTTGCCGAAGAGCTCCTTCACGGGCTTCCTGCCTCCTGTGGCCGTGGGCGGACATGGGTACGGGGGCCCTCGCGGGCCCCCGTACGGAAAGGAAACTTACGAACCGACCTTGCGCTTGTTCCACACGTCGAAGCCGACCGCCGCGAGCAGCACCAGGCCCTTGATGACCTGCTGCCAGTCGCTGCCGACACCGACGAGGTTCATGCCGTTGTTCAGCACGCCGAGGACGAGACCACCGATGATCGCGCCGAGGACCGTGCCGACGCCGCCGCTCATCGACGCGCCGCCGATGAAGGACGCGGCGATCGCCTCGAGCTCGAAGTTCACACCGGCCTTGGGCGAGGCCGCGTTGAAGCGGGCCGCAAAGACCAGACCGGCCAGCGCCGCGAGCATGCCCATGTTGAGGAAGACCAGGAAGGTGACCTTCTTGTCCCGCACACCGGACAGCTTCGCCGCGGGCAGGTTGCCGCCGATCGCGTACACGTGGCGGCCGATGACGGCGTTGCGCATGACGTAGCCGAAGCCGACGACGAGGACGCCGAGGATGAGCAGCACCACCGGGGCGCCCTTGTAGCTGGCGAGCATCATCGTGACCGTGAGGACGGCGGCGACGAGCGCCACGATCTTCAGCAGGAAGAGCTTGGTGGGCGGCACGTCGAGCGCGAACTCCTGCTGCCGCCTGCGGTCACGGACCTCCTGCAGCACCACGAACGCGATCACGGCGAAGCCGAGGAGCAGGGTGAGGTTGTGGTAGTTGGTGTCCGGCCCGACCTCGGGAAGGAAGCCGTTGGAGACGTCCTGCAGACCCTTGGGGAACGGGCCGATCGTCTGGCCTTCGAGGAAGATCTCCGTCAGACCGCGGAAGAGCAGCATTCCCGCGAGGGTGACGATGAAGGATGGTATGCCGAGATAGGCGATGAAGAACCCTTGCAGGGCTCCGGCGGCGGCGCCCAGGAGCAGGCACAGCACCACGGCCAGTGGCCAGGCCACGTCGTGATTGACCATCAGTACGGCACCGACCGCGCCCACGAAGGCGGTGAGTGAGCCGACCGACAGGTCGATGTGGCCCGCGATGATGACGAGCATCATGCCGATCGCGAGGATCAGGATGTAGCTGTTCTGCAGCACCAGGTTGGAGACGTTGCGCGGCAGCAGCAGGTCGCCGTCCGTCCACACCGCGAACAGCACCACGATCAGGCCGAGAGCGATCAGCATGCCGTACTGCCGCATGTTGCGGCGCATGCCGTCCATCATCAGCTGCAGCAGGCCGTCGCCCCCGGTCGAGCCGCCCTTGCCGGCGGGCGCCGGGGTCGGGGACTTGGCGGTCACATTCGTGCTCATCCGTCTTACCTCTTGTCCTTCGTCATCTGGCGCATCAGCACTTCCTGCGTGGCCTCGGCCCGCGGGACCTCACCGGTCAGCTTTCCGGCGGCCATCGTGTAGATGCGGTCGCACATTCCGAGCAGTTCCGGCAGCTCGGAGGAGATGAAGACGACCGCCTTGCCCTCGGCGGCCAGTTTGTCGATGACCGTGTAGATCTCGAACTTGGCGCCCACGTCGATGCCGCGGGTCGGCTCGTCCAGAATCAGCACGTCCGGACCGGCGAAGATCCACTTGCTGAGGACGACCTTCTGCTGGTTGCCGCCGGACAGCTTGCCCACCGGCTCGAAGACGGTCGGCGCCTTGATGTTCATCGACTTGCGGAAGCCCTCGGCGACCTGCCGCTCGTCGTGCTCGTCGACGACACCGCGCTTGGCGACCTTGCCGAGGGCGCTGAGCGAGATGTTCCGGTTGATGGTGTCGATGAGGTTGAGGCCGTAGTGCTTGCGGTCCTCGGTGACGTACGCGATCCCGTGCTTGACCGCCTCGGGCACGGTCTTCGTACGGATCTCCTTGCCGTCCTTGAGGACGGTGCCGCCCGCGTACCGGCCGTAGGTGCGCCCGAAGACGCTCATCGCGAGCTCGGTGCGCCCGGCTCCCATGAGCCCCGCGATGCCCACGATCTCCCCGCGGCGCACCTGGATCGACACGTCGTCGACCACCTTGCGCTGCTGGTCGATCGGGTGGTGGACGGTCCAGTTGCGGATCTCCAGGGCCGGAGCCGCGCCCACCTCCGTGTCGTGCGGGGTGCGCTCCGGGAAGCGGTGGTCGAGGTCGCGCCCGACCATGCCGCTGATGATCCGGTCCTCGGTGGTCTCCGGCGCCTTCACGTCGAGCGTCTCGATGGACCGCCCGTCGCGCAGGATCGTCACCGAGTCCGCGACGCTCTCGATCTCGTTGAGTTTGTGCGAAATGATGATCGAGGTGATGCCCTGCTCCTTCAGCCCCAGGATGAGCTGGAGGAGCTTGCCGGAGTCCTCGTCGTTCAGAGCCGCCGTCGGCTCGTCGAGGATCAGCAGCTTCACCTTCTTCGACAGCGCCTTCGCGATCTCGACGAGCTGCTGCTTGCCCACGCCGATGTCGGCGACCCGGGTGTCCGGGTGTTCGTCGAGCCCGACCCTGCGCAGCAGTTCGGTCGCGTGCTTCAGCGTCTCGGTCCAGCTGATGAACCCGCGCGTGGCGTGTTCGTTGCCGAGGAAGATGTTCTCCGCGATGGAGAGATACGGCACCAGCGCAAGCTCCTGGTGGATGATCACGATGCCGTGCTGCTCGCTCGCCCGGATGTCCTTGAAGGAGCAGGCCTCTCCCTCGAAGAGGATCTCGCCCTCGTAGCTGCCGTGCGGATGGACGCCGGAGAGGACCTTCATGAGGGTCGACTTTCCGGCGCCGTTCTCACCGCAGATGGCGTGGACCTCGCCCGGCCGGACGCTCAGGGAGACGTCCGAGAGCGCCTTGACGCCCGGAAAGGTCTTGACGATCGAGCGCATTTCCAGGACGGGTCCCGCCATGGTCGTGCCTTCCAATCCCTAGGGGGTGGCGGTCAGTTGACGTCGCTGGCCTTGACGTAGCCGGAGTCGATGACGACCTTCTGGTAGTTGGTCTTGTCGACGCTCACCGGGGTCAGCAGGAACGCGGGCACGACCTTCGCGCCGTTGTTGTACGACTTGGTGTCGTTGATCTCGGGCTTCTTGTCGTTGAGTACCGAGTCGACCATGTTCGCGGCGACCTTCGCGAGCTCACGGGTGTCCTTGAAGACGGTCGCCGTCTGCTCGCCCGCCTTGATCGACTTCAGCGAGGCGACCTCGGCGTCCTGTCCGGTGACGACCGGCATCGGCTTGCTCTTGCCGTAGTCGTCCGACTTCAGCGCCGACAGGATGCCGATGGAGATGCCGTCGTACGGCGAGAGCACCGCGTCGACCTTGTCCTTCCTGTAGGCCGCGGTCAGGAGCTCCTCCATGCGCTTCTGGGCGGTGCCACCGTCCCAGCGCAGCGTGGTGACCTGGGTCAGCTTCGTCTGGCCCGACTTGACCACGAGCTGCTTCTTGTCGATGTAGGGCTGGAGGACCTTCATCGCGCCGTTGAAGAAGTACTGGGTGTTGTTGTCGTCGTTCGAGCCCGCGAAGAGCTCGACGTTGAACGGGCCCTTCTTGGAGCCGTCCTGCAGACCGAGCTTCTCGACGATCTGGGTGCCCTGCAGCTCGCCGACCTTCTCGTTGTCGAACGACGCGTAGTAGTCGACGTTCGGCGAGTTGAGGATCAGGCGGTCGTAGGAGATCACCGGGATGTCGGCGTCCTTGGCCTGCTGGAGAACGTTGTCCAGCGACTTGTTGTCGATCGCGGCGATGATCAGCGCGGAGACACCCTGCGTGATCATGTTCTCGATCTGCGAGACCTGGGTGTCGGGGTCGTCCTCACCGAAGGCCAGCTTGGTCTTGTAGCCGGCCGCCTTGAGGTTCTTCTCCACGTTGGCGCCGTCGGCGATCCAGCGCTCGGAGGACTTGGTCGGCATGGCGATACCGACGGTGGAGCCCTTCGTGTCTCCCTTGTCGCTCTCGCTGCCGCCTTCGCTGTCCTGACCGCAGGCGGAGAGGGTGAGGGCGAGGGAGGAGGCCGCGGCTATGACAGCGAGGGCACTTCTGCGGTTGCGCATGATCATCATCCTTGATGTGTGAGGGTGCGCCGGATCGATCTGACGGGGCTGTCGGATTGTGTGCGGCTGCGTGAGCTTTTGTGAAGAGGGTTTAGCCGGAACGTTATGAGGGAATTTCGAACCGGTTCAGCTTGCCGGGCAGCCGCGAGCCCAGCGGCGCCATCTCGCCATCCGCTCCATGCCGCGCGAGCAGGTCCAAAGCGAGCCGGCCGCGCCGCACCCGCTCCTTGGCCGTGCTCAGGGTCAGATCCCGCATATGGGCCCCGTACGGGTAGATCCCGGGGGCCTTGGACAGGCCGAACTTCAGGTAGAGCGGGGCGCCGCGCCGGATCAGCTCGGCGACCTCGTACATTCGCACATAGCCGCCGAGATCGTCCGGGGCCTCGATGTACATGTCCATGGGGGCCGCGCTGACCCGGCGGATCTCCGTGAGATGGTCCAGGGTCAGATCGCTGGGCACATTGATGGAGTCGCCGCCGAGCTGCTCGTACACCGCGTACGCGGCCGGGTTGACGGGGCCGATCAGCGCGGAGACCTTGAGCGTCGTGTCGGCGGGGATGATCCCGGCCGCACGTGCCCGGTGCAGGGTCCACAGCACGCCCTCGTCAGCCACGAGGAGGCACTTTACGCCCAACTCCGTTGCACGGACGGCGTCTTCAAGACACCCGGCGACCGCGTCATGACCGCGGGCGCGCAGACCTCCGCCGCGGGAGTCGGTACGGGTCGAGCCGCCGATGTCCCAGGTGCCGCGCGGGCCCGTGAACAGGCAGAGCTCGATGTCGCGCTCGGCGGTGGCCTCGACCATCTCGGTGATCTCGGCGTCGCTCAGCATCCATACGCCGCTGCCCTGGCTGATCCGGTGGATCGGCACATCGAGCCGAGAAGACTCCTTGAGGACCACGGCCAGCGCCTCGGGACCCTCGCACGAGGGGATCTCGGTGCGCCAGCGGCCGCCTCCGGGGAAGCTGTGCGGTGAGGCGTCGGCGGGGTCGAGGGCGGGCGCGCTCAGGCCGAGCGCGGCGAGCTGCGGCTCACCGGGTCGACGGGCGGCCGTGGCGGAGGCGTCGGTCACAACTGTCCTTCTTCGCGTTCGATGTTTCGGACATGGTTCGTGTGGAAGCACGCCGGTACGGAGCGTCAGGTCTCCGTACCGGCGTGCGGCTTGTGGGGCGGTGCGGGCGCCACAGGAACTATGGCTTGATCAGCACCTTGCCGACCTTCGGGTCGCCGGAGCCGACGAGCTCGATGGCGTGCGCGAACTCCTCCAGCGGCAGCTCGTGGGTGACCAGCGGCAGCGGATTCAGCAGACCGGCACCGAACACCCGCACCGTGTGCGCCCAGGCCTCCGGAGCCGCACCGAACACGGTGTGCACCTCCAGCTGCCGTACGACGAGATCGGTGGGGTCGAGTCCGTCGGCACCCGGAGCGGGGATACCGGTCAGGACGAGCCGTCCGCCGCGTCTGAGCAGGGCGGCGGCGGTGCGGGCCGCGTCCGCGGACCCGGCGGTCTCGATGACGACGTCGAAGTCGTCGGGGAGCTCCTCGTCCTTGGTACGGAAGTCCGTGGCGCCGAAGTCCTTGGAGAGGACCGCGCGGTCCGGGCGGGTGCCGACCACGAGCAGTTCGGCCGGGGAACCCGCCTTCAGGAACTGCACGGCGAACATCCCGAGCGTCCCGGTGCCGACGACGGCCACCTTCTCGCCCGGCCGGGCGTTCGCCTTGAGCGCGGCGGCCGCGATGCAGGCGGCCGGCTCCAGCAGGGCGGCGGCGGTCAGGTCCGCGTCGTCGGAGAGGACGTGGAGCAGCCGGGCCGGGAGCGTCAGCGTGGCCGCCATCGCGCCGGGCTGCGTGAACCCCGTCTCCTCGTATCCCGCGGTGCACAGTGTGGTCTCGCCCGCGTGGCAGCGGTCGCAGACCTGGCAGTTGCGGAAGCCCTCACCGACCACCTTGCGGCCGACGAGGGACTCCGGAACCCCGGACCCCACCGCCTCGACCGTCCCGGACCACTCATGGCCCGGCGTGAGGGGGTAACGGACGTACCCCTCGGGCCTGTTGCCCTGGTACACCTCACGGTCACTGCCGCAGATGCCGCTCGCGTGGACCCGTACGAGGGCCTCCCCGGCGGCCGGAGCGGTGGGCTCGTGCGGGACCAGCCGGTGCTCGCCCGGCGCCTCGATGACGACGGCCTGGGCGGCGCTCATGACTGCTCCATGTCGAGGTGGCGTGTCGGGGTTCCGAAGGGGCGGTGGCCGCCCCTTCGGACC
>NZ_BAAGPS010000056.1:0-75325 GCF_054783935.1 Streptomyces pseudoechinosporeus | reverse complement strand
AGAATCAAACGATCACGTTCGGTTGAGATACGGCTTCTTAGGGACTCAGGCAGCGTTTCCCGCGCCGCTCTCAGCGGGACGCTTGCTATCGGTCTGCCGGGCGGTGCTTGCCCAGACGAGAAGCTGGTACATGGCATCGGTCAACTCGGCGTGGATGCATGAGGCCTCGCATCCCGTGGCGACGTGCGCGAATCCGGAGAAGCGGCGGCCGTTGAGTGTTCCAGGCTGCCGGTACTGCCACGAGGCAGAGCTCTCGGCAGCGGCAGCCCGTTGGGGCCCGGCCTCGTTCTCACGCAGCGGATCTTGACTCTGCACAGCGCTCGCTCCCAGTTCACTGGTGCGGTAGCCAGGCCAGACCCGGCAGGCAGGGCAGGAAGGCCGCAAGGCCGACCAACATCAGACTACGCACGGCAGATCGGCTCGCGGTTCTGGCTCATCGTTTTCTCCATCGATCGAGTGGTGATCGGTTTACCCGGCTTCCGATGAACCCGCATAGGGAAGACGCGGAAGCGACGACCGAGTTCGAACGCAATTGCAGACGCTTCGAGTTGGGCTCCGCCCATTCCGCGCTGAGCTGACCGGAGTTCCTTGCCTGCCTGAGCTGGGCCTCGTGATCCCCAATGCCGCACGGGACAGGTGGAACACCGCGTCTGGGGAGTCTTTAGGGGAGAGGCTCGGTGCGACAGAATCCGGCGTACAGCCCGACTCGTCTGCCATCGGGGTTCTGACCTGGGCTCTTGGTCCGGTCGGGGTCCTTTGCCGTGTCTGGGCACTTCCCGCATCTACCTGCGACTTCCCGGAAATTCCCGCGCAAGTGTGCACGCGTTGTGCACTGGGACACGGTGCCGGGCGGTGGGTTCGATGAGCGACGTCACCGAGTCCCAGGAGGGAACTGGCGGGAGCCGGGGCTTTGACCTCAACGCGTGGATTCGCCCTCTGTGCGCTCTCGTCGTTGCCGGGGTCGCCGCCTACGCCTCGTACGTTCACCAGCGGGAGTTCGGGCTGTAGGGCGGGGCGGACACCGTCAGTGCCTCGCTCTGGCCGTTGTCTGTGGACAGGCTCTTGCTTCTGGCCACGGTCGGCCTGCTGAAGCCCACGGCACCTCGCACGCGCCGGGCGCGGTGTGGTCCGCGTTTCTGCTGGGCATCGCGGTCTCGCTGGCCGCGAACATCGCGGCGGCACCGGCTCTGGAGTGGAAGCCGGTGCTGGTCGCGGGATGGCTTCCGGTTGCGTTGCTGCTATCGGTCGAACTTCTGGTGCACCGCCCGGTTGATCGGCCGGACTACACGGCAGGGCACTTGGAAGGCGGTCGTAGTGGTCCAGGTCGATGTCGCGCCAGGGCAGGTGGCGGATCCGGTCGTAGAGGCTGGGTGGTTCTTCTTCTGGTCTTGCGGACCGAATGCTCTGTCAGCCCAGACGGTCGGCCCAGTCCGCCGGGACGCGTCCCGCCGGTCCGGGTACGGGTTGATCGGCAGGGTGGCTGTTGGGCGGAGCCAGGTTCGGGCCTGCCTCGTACAGTTCGGAGGTGTCGTAGCTCCAGAACCAGCTCTCGCCGGGTTCAAAGCTCTGGAGGATGGGATGGCCGGTGGCCTCGGCATGGGCGGTGGCGTGTTTTGAGGGGGAGTCGTCACAGCAGCCGATGTGCCCGCACTGGGCGCAGCGCCGCAGGTGAAACCACCAGCCGTCGGCAGCGTCACATTCGACACAGCCCGTGCCGCTGGGCGGGACGCTCGGATCGATTCCGTTTGGTGTGCTCATAAAGCTTCTGAGTTCCCGTCAGGTGATGTGCCGCAGCAATGCGGCGACTGCCGGTGGTGCCTCGCCGGGAGGTCGTACCACCATGATCTTCCAGTTGGGGGCGTGCCGGTCGAACCGGTACTGGGGCAGGTCGGGGAAGCGGTCCGCGATCGACCTGGGCATGATGCAGACTCCCAGATCGTTGCGGACCAGTTCGGCCGCCGCGACGATGTCGTTCACCTCGAAGGTCGTGCTGCGGTCGATGCCGGCGGCGCGGAAGGCCCGGTCGACCGCGTAACGGATGGCCCAGCCGGGTGTGAAGTCCACCAGGGGCAACTGGGCGACGTCGGCCAGTGCGACTTCGCCGTTCGGTGTCGTCCCGGCGATGACCCGCCGGGACGAGGCCAGCAGCACCATCTCCTCGCGGGACAGCAGCCGAGTCGTCAGTCCTCGTTGCTGCTGGCGGTCGAGCGCCACGACGGCCAGGTCGACCGTGCCTTCGCGCAGTGCCTGGCGGATGTCGGCGACCGCCGCCTGCCGCAGCTGGACCACCACGCCTGGATGCTCCGCCCGCAGCGCGGCCAGGGCGTGGTGGAGCCCGGCCCAGACCCCTTGCATCGTGCCGACCGTGACCCGCCCGCTCAGTTGCCCCTTTACGGCATCGACCGCCTCCCGGGCCTGTTCGGCGGCCCGCAGTGTGGCGCGGGCGGCGGGGACGAACGCCTCGCCGGCCGGGGTCAGGGCGACGCGGTGTGTGGTGCGGTCGAACAGTGGGGTGCCCAGTTCGCGTTCGAGAGCGCGGACCGTGCTGGACACGGCGGACTGGACCACGTGCAGCCGCCTTGCCGCCGCCGTGAAGCCGCCCGCGTCGGCCACCGAGACGACGACCTCCATCTGCCGCAGATCCATCATCCGCTCCCGGTCAGCAGCGCTCCGTCTGGTACGAAGGCGACGATCTTCGATCCTCGCTGCATCGTATGTGGGCACAGGGGCGTGCTGGGCGTGCCGTCTCAAGCTCTCAGGCGCGGACCAGCGGAGTGTCGACCAGGTGCTCGGCCAGGAACCATGCCTGGAGTTCGCCCGTCCTGATCACCTGGGACACCAGCAGGTCGTTGGTGCCGTCGTCGCCCAGTTCGACGGTGCGTGCGGCGGCGTCGTGGGACTCGACCAGGATGGTCTCGTGGGCCTCCAGCAGCCGTGACAGCATCGCCGGGACCTCCTCCACACCGTCCGGGGGCCGCGGGATCGACGTGATCTCGGCGACGTGCCGGGGGTCGCCGATCGCGACGCCGCCCAGGGACTGGACGCGTTCGGCGATGGTGTCGACGAGTTCGAGCTGTTCTCCCGCGTGCTTGTCCAGGACCAGGTGGAGCTGGTAGAAGGTCGCGCCGCGCATCAGCCAGTGGTGCTTCTTGTAGAGGCCGTAGAGGATCTGTGTGTCCGCCAGGACCTTGTTCAGGCACTGGCAGGAGTACATCCGGGCCTCGTAGGACAGGCCGACCGGGAACTGCTTGACGGTCCCGAACTCCTGGATCACCTCGCCCTTCTGGTGCAGCCACGGCTGGCTGCTGCTCACGGGCTGGGAGCCGCTCACGTGATGGGAGCTGCTGGTCATGATCCGCCTCCTGTGATGTCGTGATGTCGCGCTGTGCGTACCCGAGTGACGCTAGGCACCCGGAGGGGAGACGGGTTGCCCCGCAGTGCATGCGGTGATGCCCGTCAGCGCACTGTGCCCGTCGCACGTGCCAGGCGTTCGCTCTCGGGCAAGCCCCCGTGCGCTGGCGGTCACGGGCGGTCGTCCGGCCGCTTCTAGCCTCGGCGGGACAGCCCACGCCCGGGGGGCCGGGGAGCGAGGAGAGACATGAGCGCGAACGAGCAGGCGGATGTGGTGGTCGTCGGGCTGGGGCCGGGCGGCGAGTACGTCGCGGGCACGCTGGCCGAGGCCGGACTGGACGTGGTGGGAGTCGAGGCGGAACTCGTCGGAGGCGAGTGTCCGTACTGGGGGTGCATACCCAGCAAGATGATGATCCGGGCCGGGAACCTGCTCGCCGAGGCGGGCCGGATCCCCGCCCTCGCCGGTGAGGTGGCCGTGACCCCGGACTGGGGCAGGGTCGCCGGGCGTATCCGCGACGAGGCCACCGACGACTGGAACGACCGGGTGGCCGCCGACCGGCTCGCCGCCAAGGGCGGTCGGCTCGTCCGGGGGAGGGGCCGCCTCTCCGGCGTACGGCAAGTGACCGTCGGCGACCGCACGTTCGAAGCCCGGCGCGGTGTCGTACTGGCCACCGGCACACGGCCCCGGATCCCCCCGGTGCCGGGCCTCGAAGGAACGCCGTACTGGACCAACCGGGACGCCATGGCGGCCAAGGAGCTGCCGGCGTCGATGGTCGTGCTCGGCGGGGGCGCCATCGGCGTCGAGCTCGCCCAGGTCTTCGCCCGCTTCCAGTGCGCGGTCACGGTGATCGAGGGGCAGGACCGGCTGCTGTCGCAGGAGGAGCCGGAGGCGGGGGAGTTGGCGGCGGAGGTTCTGCGGGCGGACGGTGTCACCGTCCTCACGGGTGCTCGGGCGCGGGAGGTGAGCCATGACGGCGCCGCGTTCACCGTACGACTGGAGGGGGACGAGGGCCCGCTGCGTGCCGAGAGGCTCCTGGTCGCCACCGGGCGGTACGCCGATCTGACCGCGCTCGGGGTCGACGCGATGGGGCTCGATCCGGTGGCGCGGGCCCTGCACACGGACGGACAGATGCGGGCCGGAGAGGGACTGTGGGCGGTGGGCGACATCACCGGCCGGGGTGCCTTCACCCATGTGTCGATGTACCAGGCCGAGATTGCCGTTCGGGACATCCTCGGGCAGCCCGGTCCCGACGCCGACTACCGGGCGTTGCCTCGCGTCACCTTCACCGATCCGGAGATCGGAGCCGTGGGACTGACGGAGCGTCAGGCACGGGAACGAGGGCTGCATGTGCGCACCAGCGTGGTGTCCCTCTCCTCCTCCACACGCGGGTGGATTCACGGACCCGGCGGCGAGGGGTTCATCAAGCTCGTCGAGGACGCCGACCGGGGCGTGCTGGTCGGTGCGACGTCGGCGGGGCCGGCGGGAGGTGAGGTGCTCTACGGTCTGAACGTGGCGGTGCACGCCGAGGTACCTGTCGACCGGCTCCAGCACATGATCTACACCTATCCCACCTTCCACCGGACGATCGAGGCGGCTCTGGGAGCCCTCCGCTGAGCAGCACCCCGACCACACGCGCGGTCCCGGCCGCCAGGCGATGGCGCACCATGCCGGGCCGGGACCCCGGCGAACCGCGCAGGACCGCCACCTCGCTGGAACTCTTCTTCGACCTGTGCTTCGTCATCGCGGTGGCACAGGCCTCCGCGAGCCATCACCAACTCGCTCGTCCTCGCCGCCGGTGTCAGCCGCGCGTTCGACGAAGGTGATCTGCGGATCATCACCCTCGGATATGTCGTGCTGCGTACGGCGTTGGCCTCGCTGTGGCTGCGGGCCGCGTTGTCCGACCCGGCCAGGCGGCGGACAACCCTGCGTTTCGCCGTCGGAATCACGGTGTGTCAGGTCGGCTGGGTCGCCTTGCCCGGCATGTCGGCCTCGGTGCGGCTGCCGGGCATCGTGGTGGTGATCGTCGCCGAGGTCTCCGTGCCCGTTGGGCGCAGTCCGCCGGGATGACGCCATGGCATCCGCACCACATCGCCGAGCGCTACGAGCTGTTCACCCTCATCGTGCTCGGTGAGTCCGTCGCGTCCGCCACTGTCGCCGTCCGCGGCGCCTTCGACCGGCACCACGGCAACGGTTCGCTGTACGCGGTGGCGGCCGGTGGCCTGCTCATGGCCTACGCCATGTGGTGGCTGTACTTCGCCGGACCCGCGCACACCCTGCTCGCCACGACGCATCGGGCCCACCGCAGGAGGTTCACCTGGGCCTACGGCCACTACCTGATCTTCGCCTTGGCGACCGCCGGGGGAGCCGGCCTGGCCGCGTACGCGGATCACGTCACGCGGCACACCGACGCCTCAATCGTCGGCTGCGGGCGTGGCGGTCACCGTTCCGGCGGCTGTCTTCCTCATCACGGTGTGGGCCGTGCGCCTCCGTCCCCACCAAAGGAAGGAGCGTGGCCGAGCGGATCCCGTTTCCTGTCGCTGCGACCGGCGTCCTGTCGGCCGCGTACTCGACGGCACCCGCGCCTGTCACCGGTGCGCTGTCTGCGGTCTTGGTCGTCGTGGTCACGGTGCCACGCCGGTAGGGATCCTGGTCTGCGGGAAGACGGACGGGCCGCGCGGACGCCATACCGGAGTCCGTCCGCGCCGTCTGCCGCCTCGTCAGCTCGTGGCGCGTACCGCGTCAAGGACCAGGTCGGCCACCTCCTTGGGCTGGGACACCGCCACGGCGTGCGAGGCGCCGTGGAGCTCGACGATCGTCGCCCCGGCCCGCTTGGCGCCGAAGCGCTCGACCTGGGGGTTGATCGCCTGGTCCGCGCCGGCCACGAGCGCCCAGGAGGGCTTGGTCTGCCACGCGGCCGCCGAGGCCGTCTCCTCGAACGCGGCGGCGGCCAGCGGGCGCTGCGCCGCCGCCAGGACCTTGGTGACGGCGGCCGGCACGTCCGCGGCGAAGACCTCGGGGAACGCCTCCGCGTTGATGGTGACCTCGACCGCGGGCTCCGCGCCCTCGACCGGGTACGTCCACTCCTTGAGGTTGCTGACCAGCGGCGAGAGGGGGAAGCGGCCCTGCAGCTCACCGAGGCTTTCGCCCTCTTCGAGGACGTAGGCGGCGACGTAGACGAGTCCGACGACGTTCTCCGTGGTGCCCGCCACGGTGATGAGCGCACCGCCGTAGGAGTGGCCGACCAGGACGACCGGGCCGTCGATCTGAGACGCCACGGAGGCGATGTACGCGGCGTCCGAGGCCAGGCCGCGATGGGGGTCCCCCCGGCTCGAGCGAAGCCGAGAGCTGGGGGAGGGTTGGCCGGCGCCACCACCGGGATGCCGTGGTTCTGCAGTTCCGCGATGACCCCGGACCAACTTCCGGCGTCTGCGAAGGCTCCGTGCACGAGAACGACTGTGGGGGTGGGCTTGGTGGCCGTGTGTGCTTCTTCTCCTCGGTGCCGGTGAGTGTGTGCTGCCGCGTCAGCGAGCGTGCAGGGCGGTGCGCAGGCTGGTGATGGCCAGCGTGATCGCGGCCTCGGCAGCGTGGGTTTCCCGCAGGGTGTTGAGCATGACGAAGTCGTGGATGATCGCCTGGAAGCGCACGGCGGTGACCGGGACGCCTGCCTGGCGCAGCTTGTTCGCGTACGCCTCGCCCTCGTCGCGCAGGACGTCCGCCTCGCCGGTGATGACCAGGGCCGGCGGCAGGCCGGTGAGCTGCTCGGTGGTGGCGCGCAGCGGGGAGGCGGTGATCTGGGCGCGCTCGGTCTCGTCGGTGGTGTACTGGTCCCAGAACCACTGCATGCCGTCGCGGCGCAGGAAGTAGCCGGTGGCGAACTGGTGGTAGGAACCGGTGTCGAAGGCGGCGTCGGTGACCGGGTAGAACAACACCTGCTGCACCAGGGAGACGTCGCCGCGCTCCTTGGCCATCAGCGTCAGGGCGGCGCTCATGTTGCCGCCGACCGAGTCGCCGGCCACCGCGATGCGGGTGGCGTCCAGGTCCTTGGACGCACCCTGCTGGACGACCCAGTGGGCGACCGCGTAGTTCTGCTCGATGGCCACCGGATAGCGCGCCTCGGGGGAGAGGTCGTACTCCGGGAAGACCACCGCGGCGTTCGCGCCCACGGCGAGTTCGCGCACCAGGCGGTCGTGGGTGTGGGCGTTGCCGAACACCCAGCCCGCGCCGTGGATGTAGAGGATCACCGGCAGGGTCCCCTCGGCGCCGGCGGGTTTGACGATGCGGGCCCGGACACTGCCCGTCGGACCGCCCGATACGGTGATCCACTCCTCGTCGATCGCGGGCTTCTCGATGTCGCCGGACTGCACCTCGTCGACCGCCTTGCGGCCCTCGGCGGGCGGCAGCTCGAAGAGGTACGGCGGATTGGCGGTCGCCTCGGCGAACGCGGCGGCCGCAGGCTCCAGGACCGGCTGAACGGGCTTGATCGTGTCGGACATGAAATTCTCCCCTGTTTCGTGGGTGAACTACGAGTTGTGGAACTACGGGTTGTGGATATCCACGCTAAAATCGCAGAGCTGACGGAATTGCTCATGAGTGCACGGCCGCTTATCTCGGAGTGCACGAAGAAAAGGGTGTCTCGGGGGTTACGAGGTGGAATTCGAGAAGGCCGTACGCCTGCTCATGGAATACGAGCCCCCGCACCGCGGCCGGCCGTGTCCCGCCACTCGCTGGGCGACATGCCGTACGCGGCCCGGAACACCCGGCTGAAGTGAGTGGCGCTCAGGAAGCCCCAGCGACCCGCGACCGCGGCTATGGTCTGCCGGCCGCGGATGCGGTGCAGCAGGTCGCGCCGGCACTCCTCGAGGCGGCGGCGCTGGATCCACCGGCCGACCGTGGTGCCCTCGTCATGGAAGAGCTTGTGCAGGTACCGCACCGAGATGTGATGTGCCCCGGCGATCACCTCGGGGGACAGCGCCGGGTCGGTCAGGTGCAGGTCGACGAACCGCAGGATCCGCGCCAGCAGCGGTGACCGCGCGTCCGGTGTGCCTGTCGCGTCCTTGCCCAACTGTTCCGTGGCCAGGGTGGCCAGGAGGTTCACCGTGTTCCAGGCGAGCATCTCGCCGACCGGGGGCTGGGACGAGGAGACCGTGTCGGCGAGTTCGGACAGGAACGGCGACAGGAGCGCTCCCAGCCGGGAGGAGCGGCTGACCGGGGCCGCCATGACCTGCCCCACCTCGTGCTCCTCCAGCCCCAGCGCCTCGCGCGGCACGAGGAAGACCTTCAGCCGGACGTCCTGCTCGGGAAAGTCCAGCAGCGGCGGACGGTCCGCGGCGTAGAAGCAGATGTCTCCGGGGTCGAGACGGACGTCCTGGGCTGGCTCCGTGGCGGAGGCGGCGCCCCGAACGCCCACGAAGAAGTACTCGCCGACGCTCCGGGCGATCAGTCGGTGCGCCTCCGGCCGGGGCCACCGCTCCGCGGGCAACCGTGCAGGCGACTCGCCGGTGACGACGATGTCGAGGCCCATGGGCATCCGGCATATCTTCCCACCGCCCTCAGCCCCGATGGTGCTGATGTCGGACATCATCTGTCACGCCCCCCGATCTCCGCCGAACCACTGCGTGCACTGACCACGGAGCCTAGGAAGGAGCCAGTGCAAAAAAAGTGACGACGGAGTGAGAGAGGTGGCTGAACGTGCCGTCTACGCGTGGTCGGCGTGCGGGGCGTGATCCCGCAGACGCTTTCGCGCGGCCTGTCGCTGCGCCGGATCGTCGTGCGTTCGGATGAGTTCGGCGGCGAACACGCGGAGCAGGTCGTGGAGGGCGTAGCGACCGGGAGCGTGTTCGATGACGAGGTGGGCGTCGGCGAGTTCGTCGAGCATCAGACGCACTCTGCGGGCCGGGAGGCCGACAAGGGCTGCGGCCGCGCCCACCGTGACATCCGGACCGGAGGGCAGTGACAGGAGACGGAACAGCCGGGCGCTCTCGGGTCGCAGGCAGCGGTAGGAGCAGGCGAACGCGCTGCGGGCGTCGACCGCGCCCGGCGCGGCGGCGAAGGCGTCGAGGCTTCCCTGGGAGTGACGCAGTTCGGTGGCGATGGCCGCGAGCGAAAAGCCCGGGCGGCTGATCGCACGCGCGGCCACGATGGCCAGCGCAAGCGGCAGCCGGCCGCAGCGCGCGATGATCTCGTCGGCCGCCGCGGGATCGGCGGCCAGGCGCTCGTGGCCGGTACGCAGGGCCAGCACGGAGCGTGCGTCCGTGGCGGACGGCAGGTCCAGGCGCAGTGGGTGGCCTCCCGAAGCGATCAGGCCGGGCAGGCTGTTGCGACTGGTGACCAGCGTGAGGCAGCCGGGCGCGGCGGGGAGCAGCGGCCGGACCTGATCGCTGTCGAAAGCGTCGTCGAGCAGCACGAGAACCCGTCGGCTGGACAGCGCGCTCCGATACAGACCCGCGAGGGCGTCCAGGCCGATCGGCATGTGCCCGGCAGGCACGCCGAGCGCGGCGAGCATCCCACGCAGTGCCTCCGCCGGTTCCAGACGGGTCCTGAACGGGTGGAATCCCCGCAGCTCGACGTGGAGCCGACCATCGGGAAACCGATCGGCGATCTCATGGGCCCAGTGGACCGCGAGGGTTGTCTTCCCGATGCCGGCCATCCCGCTGATCAGGACCGTCGCAGGTGCCCCGGCGGAGTCCGACGCCGCATTCGTGATCTTCAGCAAAGTGCCGAGCTCGGCCCGCCTGCCGGTGAACACCTTCAGGTCGGGCGGCAGTTGTGCGGGCCGGACCACGGGGGCCGGCCCGCGGGATGGCGTCGCCCGCCACCCGCGGCCGGGAGCGGGACCGGTGGGTTGGATCTCTTGGCGGAGCACCCGGGTGTGGGCCGCGGACAGTTCGGCGCCGGGGGAGACCCCCAACTCCTCGGCCAGCAGCCGTCGTACGGCCTCGTACGCTGCCAGCGCCTCGGCCTGCACACCGGAGGCGGCGAGTGCCATGACCAACCTGGCGTGCAACGACTCGTTCAGCGGATCGAGTTCGGCGGCCCGGCGCAGTGGCGGCAGGACGTGCTGCGCCCTGCCGCACAGCAGCGCCGCGTCGGCCGCCATCACGGTCGTACGCACCAGTTCGCGCTCCACCGCGGCGAACACGGCGTGCTCGCGGACGGATGCGGGGATTCCCATGGCCACCGGGCCCCGCCAGCCGTTCAGCGCTTCGTCGAAGTGCCGCAGCGCCACCTCGGGTCGTCCGGTCGCCGCGGCCCGCTTGCCCTGCTGGGTGAGGTCGCGGAACCTCAGCAGGTCGACCTCGTCCTCGTCCGCCTCCAGCAGGTAACCACCGGCGCGGCGGAGTAGCCGGCGTCCGGGCGTCCGGGGTGGCAGGCCGGGTTCGAGCAGCCGCCGTAGTGAACCGGCGTAACGGCGCACCACGTTCATCGCGCTGGCCGGCGGCCGGTCGGACCACAGCGTGTCGACGATGACTCTCGCCGGGACGGGCCGGCCCGCCTGCACCAGAAGCAGGCCCAACAGGGCACGCTGCTGGGGGAACCCGAGATCGAGCTCCGTCTCTCCGTGGCGCACCCGAAGGGGACCCAGCACTTCGAACTGCATCAACTCTTCGAACCCCGTCTTGCGCTCGCGGACCGACGAGGAGCGCCCGATCCTTCAGTCGCACCTTCTTGGCAGCCTAGGAGCCCAGTTGGACACGAGCCGCTGTCCACTGCGCTCAGGGTCAAGAAACGGGGCACTCCCAGTCAACGCCCTTTCTCCACGCCCTTTCTCCGCGCGGCAGCGGGGAGCAGTCAGTCGCTGCTGTCGGTGAGTTCGGCCAGGGCGCGGTCGAGGTCGACGAGCAGGGTCTCCGTTCCCGGAGGCACCAACGCGACGGTCTGCTCCAGGAACGCGGAGACCTCGGCAGCCGCGATCTCGATCAGTGCGGCGCCCCGGGCGGACCTCAGGACGATGTGCACGGCGCGCGGTCGGTACCGGTGCCGTGGAATCACCAGGACGTCCCCGGTTCCGGTCGGCCGGCGCAGGCCCTCCATGAGCAGCGTGCGGGCGAACACCCAGTCGACGGGGCTCGTCTCCGGTGCGCCGAGGGAGAGGAGTACGGCGTAGGGGTCGGTGCTGTCGTAGTGCAACTCCGCGGGAAGCGGCACAGGAAGTTCGTCCGTGACGCCGACGTACACCGTCACCGCGTGGACGACCGAGAAGGGAAGAGATTGAGGCATTCCGTCCCCCGACAATGGTTGCAGAAGGGATTTTCCGTGCATCAGCCTAGAGTTGGCGGTGCTTTCCACTTGACGAAGAACGCACGGAATACAGCCCCAGAAAGAACACTTGTCGGGAGCTACTTTTCGGGTCGGGTTTCGCGCCATTCGCGGGGTGACATTCCGTAGGCGGCCCGGAATGCCCTGCTGAAGTGGGCGGCACTGGTGAAACCCCGGTTGTGTGCCACTGCGGCGATCGCGGTCCCCGCCATGTCGCGGCGGCCCAGATCTTGTCGGCAGGCCTCCAGACGGCGCCGCTGGATCCACCGGCTGACGGTGACGCCCTCGCTCTCGAACAGCTTGTGCAGATAGCGCGGCGAGATGTGGTGGGCCCGGGCGATGACCTGCGGGGTCAGGCCGGGGTCGGAGAGGTGCTGATCGATGAACGCCCGGATCCGCAGCAGCAGGGCCCGGTTCCCCTCGGGTGTGTCCGTGCCCGTGGCGGCCCGGCCGAGCCGCTCGTCGGCCAGCCCGCCGAGCAGGTCCACCACGTTGCGGGCCAGCAGTTCACCGGTGCGGGGCGGGTGGGTTCCCGCGCTGTCCACGAGCCTGCCCAGGAACGGTGAGAGCAGCGCGCCCAGTGGTGTGTCGGAGCCGAGAGGGGAGGCGGTGATGCGAGTCAGGTCGGACTCGCTCAGGCCCAGCATGTCTCGCGGCAGATAAAGGGACTTCGTCCGGAAGGGCAGAGGCAGGTCCAGCCGGACGGGGCGCGTCGTGTCGTAGACGAAAATGTCCCCCGGCCCGAGGCGCGCTGTACGGCCGTCCTGTGCGACTCGGCCGGTGCCCCTGTCGACCAGCTTGAGGACCACGTACGCGTCTTCGGCGCCCTGCGCGACGAGTCGGCGCGTGCGCAGGGCGGACAGGCTCTCACCGTGGACCGTGACGGCCCGGAGTCGGCCGAGCGGCGTCGTACGGATCATGGCCGAACGCACCTCGTCCGGAACGGCCATGTTCACGCCGCCGAACGTCTGGGACAGGGCTGCGCGCCAGTACGCCCGTCTGCGGTGGGCGGGCAGTGGATCGGTGGTGTAGAAGCTGCCGGGCATGGTTCCGCCGTCATGGATCAGTGCGTCAGGCGTCATGAGATCCGTCTCTCCTCCCGTTCCGGCGATCCTGTCAGCGGGCGGTGGGCGTGCGCATCGCACGGTTTCGACCGATTGCCCCGACCGCTGTGGGATAGGAAACGGTCACTCTGTGTGTTCGCGTGCCTTCACCAGTCGGGCCAACTCGACCCGGGAGGTGACGCCGAGCTTGGTGAAGGCGTGCCGCAGGTGGGAGCTCACGGTGTGCGGCGAGATCGCGAGGTCCTCCGCGGTTCGCCGGTTGGTCAGGCCCTGCGCCACCAGCCGGATCACCGCGACCTCCGAGGCGGTCAGCTCCGGCCACACCTTGACGGACCCCTTGGACGACGGACGGCGCCGGGGTGCCCCCGCGGCCCGCAGTCGGCGGCGTACACGCGCGGCGTCCCGCTCGGCGCCGGCCTCCGTGTAGAGGTCGAGCGCCGCGTCGAGGTGGGGCACGGCGTACACGACGCGTCGTGCGGCCAGCTTCCGGCCGGCGTCCTCGTGCGCGGAGGCCCGGGGCAGCAGGCGAGGGATGCCCTTGTACAGCTCGACGGCGCGCAGCAGCGGCACGAGGTCGTTGTCGAGCAGCCCTCGGGCGTGTGTGGCTGCCGCTTCCAACAACGGGTAACCCGGGTTGAGGGCTGTGCGGCGTTCCGCCACGGCGACCACGGCCGCGGCACGCTCCAGCGCACCCGCCCGCAGGGCCATGCGGACGAAGACGGGCGCGTCCGCCGGATCGTCCGGGCTCGCCAGGGAAGGCCCCTCCGAGCCGAACGTCCCGAAGGATTCGTCGAGGAGGGCCATGGCCCGACCGGAATCGTCCTCGGCGTCCGCCACCAGTGCCAACAGCCAGGAACCGACGTTGCGTATGAGGATCGCCGGGTCGCTCAGCATCCGTTTCGCGTCGGCCGCGTACGCCCTGGCCGCCTCTCGGTCGTTCGTATGAAGGGCGACGCGCAGCAGCGTGTAGAGGAGGGTGCCGTCGGCGAAGTTGCCGCCCATGCCGAGTTCGTCCGTCATCGCGGACGCGGCCTCGGCCTCGGCCCGCGCGTCCTCGAGCCGGCCGGCGTCCAGCAGCACCCGGGACCGGTTCATCAGCCACAGGCCCATGGCCGCGGCCTGGTTCTGCCGCCGGCTCTCCCGGACACCGGTCTCGGACTCGGCGAGTGCCTCGGCCGAGCGGCCCGCCGCGTTCAGCAGAAACGCCTTCCACAGCGCCTCCGGCACCCACAGCGAATGCTCGAAGCCGACCTCGGCCGCCAGGGCCGCCGCCCGGTCCACGCGCTCGAACGCGCCGTCCCAGTCCATCCGGTGGAACCGCACCAGCGAGTCGACGGCGATCGCCGTGGCCTCGGCGGCCTTGTCCCGCGCACTCGCGGCAGCTTCGAGCGCCTCGGAGACGGCCTGGTCGGTCGCCTGGAAGTCCCCGACCATCGACAGGTTGAGGCACCGCAGCGCCAGCAGTTGGGCGCGTAGCGAGGGCGGGATGCCGACCAGATCCGCTCCGGTACGCGCCTGGTGGGCGGCCTCCGTGAAGTCGTACTGGTTGGACACGCGCGCCAGGCCGAGCCGCACCCGCGCCTCGGCCTCCGGACGCATGCTCCCGGGCAGGGCCGTGGCAGCCAGCGCGCGGGCCTGCGCGGCCTGGCCCGTCTGCCAGAGGAACAGCATCGTCTCGGCGACGATCGCCGGCCGCTGCGGATCTTCCCCGGAGGTGAGTTCCAGGGCCCGGCGGCTGAGCTCCCGCGCCGACGACGGCGCGGACGTGGAGAGTTCCGCCGCGGCGGCCCTCAGCATGTCCACGGCCTTGCGGTCTCCCGGCTTCGCGCTGTCCACCAGCAGGGCGGCCGCCTCGGTCACCGATGCCCCACGCGCCAGCAGGACATCGGCGGCCTGACACCGCAGGGCCCGGAGCACGGACAGGGGAAGGCTGCCTTCGACGGCCTCGCGGATCAGGTCGTGGCGGAACACCAGGCGGTCGTCCCGTTCCACGAACAGATCGGCGTCGATGGCCTCCTGCACGGATGAGATCAGCGTCGCTGTCGGCTTGTCGAGCAGCTCGGCCAGGAGGTCGACGGTGATCGTCCGTCCCACCGCGGACGCCGTCCGCACGATCTCCCGGGTCGGTTCGGAGAGACGGTCGAGACGCCGGCGTACGGAGGCCTGGAAACGGGCGGGGAGGCGTCCGCCGGCCAGTCGCGCCACGTCGTCCTCGACGATCACCGAGTGTTCGTCGCGCATGTCGCGCAGCAGTTCCACCAGGAGCAGGGGAACGCCCTCCGCACGGCGGGCGACGCTCAGTGTCCCGGCGTCCGGAGCGGCGCCGAGTACGTCCGCGGTGATCTGGGCGACCGCGGTGTCGGACAGCGGACCGAGCCCGAGCCGATGGGCGCCGGCCTGTTCCAGCCGGGCAAGCGTCGCGCGTACGCCCGGTGTGCCGGCGCCGCTGCGGACGGCCACCAGCCACAGGATCGCGTGGGCCGAAAGCCGGGCCGAGAGCGTCCGCAGGGCGAGGAGCGTCATGTCGTCCAGCCACTGGACGTCGTCCAGAACGATGACCAGCGGAGTGCCGAGCGCCGCCTGTTCCAGCCGGTCCTGCACCTCCTGCAGCAGCCAGAACCGCTGCTCGGGCGCGGCCCCGAGATCACGCAGCTTGTCCACGTCGAACAACGGCTCGGGGCCCGACAGCAGGCCGTCGAGGAGTGGGCCCAGCGGGACGAACTGGCCGTCGGGATCCGCGCCTCCCCAGAACACCCTCAGCCCGCGGCGCGCCGCGATCGACCACGCCTGAGCCAGGAGCCGGGTCTTGCCGCTGCCGGGGGACCCCTCGACGCACACGATGCCGCCATGGCCCCGGGCCAGCGCGTCGAACCGTACGCCGACGAAGGCCAGCTCCTCCTCCCGGCCTCTCACGGTTGCCACGTGTCACCGGCGCCGTCAGGCGGGAACGGCTGCTGAAACCGGTCCGGGCCGGGTCCACTTGTCGGTCCACTTGTCATGCGAGGTGTCATGCGAGACCGCACCTCTCGTTCTGCTCACGGAGTCGGGCCCGGACCTGGTCTGCGTCGGGGTGGCCGAGTGCGGTGAAGGTGGTGAGCGCCTGTCGCCAGGCGGCGTGCGCGTCGTCGGTGGCGCCCAACGCGAGGTGGGTGTCACCGATGTGGACGAGAGTGCAGGCTTCCATGTACGGCACGCCCAGCTCCCGGTAAAGGGCGAGCGCGTTGCGGTAGCCGAGGAGCGCGTGCGAGTGGCGGCCGAGGTGGTGATGGGCGTAGGCGATGCTGTCCCAGGTCGACGCCTGGCCGTAGCGGTCGCCGAGCCCCCGGAGGAGGGTCAGGGCCTGGAAGCAGTGGGCGAGGGCCTGCCGGTACTGGCCGAGCAGCGCGTGGTACCAGCCGACCGAGTTGAGGACGCTGGCCTGCGCCGCCCCGTCACCGCTGTCCCGGAACAGCTCCAGGACCTGCTGGTTGTGGCTCAGGGCGCCGGGGAGGTCGCCCTGCTGGTCGCATTCCCAGCCGAGGCTGCGATGTGTGTGCGCCCGCCCGATGTCGTCCCCCAGCTCGGTGAACAGCTTCAGTGCCCGGTGGAGGCGGGCACGGGTCCGGTCGTGCAGGCCCAGCCGTCCCTCGGCCCGGGCCAGTGCGCGCAGGCCGCGGGCCTCCCAGGCGGGATCGGACAGCCGTAGCGCCGACTCGAGCGCGGTGCGCTGGGCGGCCGCCCAGTCGTGCCAGTGGCCCCGCCGGTCGAAGAACGGCTCCAGGGACCAGGCGAGCAGGCAGACGAGCCGGTCGCGACCGGAGTCCGCGGCCGCCTCGACGACGGCGAGCAGCACCGGGTATTCGGCGGACAGCCAGTCCAGGGCCTGCCGGTCGTCGGCGAGCGGCTGCGCGGCGACTCCCGCCGGAGGGTGTCCCGGCGACACGGCATCCGCGTACGGCGCGAGGAGCCGGTCGGCGGCATGAGCGGTGTGCAGGTAGGACGCGTAGAGCCGGTCGATCGCCGCAGCACGCTCCGCCTCGGGGTGACACGTGTCCACGAGGTCGGCGGCGTGGGCGCGCAGCAGGTCGTGGAAGGCGTACCTGCCGGGGGCGTGTTCGCCCACCAGGCACACGTCGGCGAGTTCGGTCAGGAGGCGGCGCGCCTCCCGCACCGGGATACCGGCCAGTGCGGCCGCGGCGGGTACGGAGAAGTCGGGGCCGGGGTGCAGGGCCAGCAGCCGGAAGAGGCGGGCCGCCCCGGCCGAGACGGCGCCCAGGGACCAGGAGAAGACGGCGCCGACGTTCGCGGAGGCGTCGGTCCGGCTGAAGGCGTCGAGGCTGCCGTGCGCTTCGCGCAGCTCCGCGGCGACGGCCGACAGCGGGAAGTGCGGATGCGCGGCGGCGCGGGCGGCGACGCAGGCCAGTGCGAGCGGAAGGCCGGCGCACAGGGCGGTGATCTCGGCCACCGCCTCGGACTCGCCCGCGAGCCGCTCGGTGCCCAGTCGGCGGGCGAGGAACGCCCTGGCCTCTTCGGTGTCGAGCGGGCGCAGGGTCAGCGCATGAGCCCCGTGCGCGGAGACCAGCCCGGACAGCTGACTGCGGCTGGTGACGATGGTCAGACAGCCGGGGGTACCGGGCAGCAGCGGTCGTACTTGGTCGGTGTCGCGCGCGTTGTCCAGCAGGACGAGCAACCGCCTCCCGGCCAGCAGGCTGCGGTAGAGCGCGGCTTGGGCGTCCACGCCGTGCGGGACGCGGTGGGGCGGCACGCCGAGCGCCTCCAGGAAGAGACGGACGGCCTCGCCGGCGCTCATGACGGCTCCGGACGGGTCGAAGCCCCGGAGATTGACGTAGAGCTGTCCGTCGGGGAAGCGGTCGGCGACCCGGTGGGCGAAGTGCACGGCCAGTGTGGTCTTGCCGATGCCGGCCATGCCGCCGATGGCGCTGATGACCACCGTGTCGGCGGGCCGCGCGTCGTCGTTCGTGAGCAACCCCAGTACCTCGTCCAGGTCGCCGCGGCGGCCGGTGAACGTCCGCAGGTCGTGCGGCAGTTGAGTGGGAACCGGCGCGGGGGCCGCCCACGGGGCGGAGGGCGCCGCCGCGGTCGGCGGGGTGTCCTGCAGCGCGGTACGGCGGGCCTCGCGCAGTTCCGCCCCCGGGTCGAGGCCCAACTCGTCGGCGAGCCGGGAGCACGCGGCTTCGTACGTGCTCAGCGCCTCGGGCCGACGTCCTGTTGCCGTCAGCGTGAGGATCAGCCTGGCCAGCAGAGGTTCGTCGAGCGGGTTGCCGACGGCGGCTTCCCGGAGCGCGGGCAGCATCGCGTCCGGTACACCGGCACGGAGCGCGGCGTCCGCCGCCTCCCGCACGGCCGCGAGACGTTCGCGGTCGACCGAAGCGAACCTCGCGCGCTCGCGGACTTCCAGGGGGAGCCCGGAGGCCACCGGCCCTCGCCACAAGGACAGCGCCTCGGTGAAGAGTTCGACGGCCCGCGCGGGGGAGTCGTCGACGGGCGCCTGCCGGGCCTCGTCACACAGCCGGCGGAAACGCAGGAGGTCCAGGGAGTTGTCGTCGGCCGCCCACCGATAGCCGCCCGCGTCCCGTGTCAGCCAGCGGCCGACGGCCCGGGTGGGGAGGCCGGGCTCCACGAGGCGGCGCAGCGCCCCGACATGACGGCGGATCACATTGGCGGCGCTGTGGGGTGGACGCGGGCCCCAGAGGACTCCGACGATCTCGCTCAGGGCGACGGGCTGCCCCGCCCGAACCAACAGCAGTGCCAGCAAGGCCCGTTCCTGCGGACTCCCGAGCGTCAGTTCCGCTCCCGCCCGTCGCACCGCGACCGGACCCAGGACCGCGAACCGCACCGGCTCCAGCTCCACCCCGTCTCCCTCAGATCTCTCCATCGTCACCATGACCTTACGTGACCGATCGAGTTACCCACCGTTACAGGCCGGCCGGGCTCGGCTTCGCCGCTGGGCGCTGCGGGCGTTCGGAGAGCCAGTAGAGGAGAGCGGCCAGGGGAAGGGCGGCACCGAGGACGCTGAGGCCGGTCCAGCCTCCCGCGTGGTAGACGACCGACCCCAGCTGGGAGCCTGCCGCGCCACCGAGGAAGAACGTGGCGATGAAGGCGCTGTTGAGGCGGGCACGGGCGTCGGGGTCGAGCTGGTAGACCGTGTGCTGGCCGAGGATGAGCGTGGTCTGTACGGCCATGTCGATCAGGATCGCGGCCAGGGCGAGGAGTACGACGCTGTGCCCGCCGAACCCCGCGAGCGCGAAGGCGACGGCGGCGACCACGAAGGCGACACCGGTCACGGGACGTACGAGTCCTCGGTCGGCCCAGCGCCCGGCGAACGGGGCGACGGCCGCACCGGCCGCGCCCACGAGGGCGAAGACACCGACGGCGAGCGGCGAGTAGTGGAAGCGGGGACCGGTCAGGACGAAGGAGACGGTGGTCCAGAAGGCACTGAACGCGCCGAACATCGCCGCCTGGTAGAGGCCGCGGCGCACCAGTACGGGGTGGGTGCGCACCAGCCGGACCGTGGAGCGCAGTACGTGGTGGTACGGCATGTCCGTGGTCGGAGCGTGCCGCGGCAGGGCCGCGCGCAGCAGCAGCGCGAGGACGGCCATCAGGGTGGCGGAGCCGAGGAAGACGACACGCCAGCCGGCGAGGTCGGAGACCAGGCTGCTGAGCGTGCGGGAGAGCAGGATCCCGGTGAGCAGTCCGCTCATCACCTGGCCGACGACGCGGCCCCGGGCGTGGTCGGGGGCGAGGCTCGCGGAGAAGGGCACCAGGATCTGGGCGACGACCGAGGTGGCGCCGCTGACCAGCGAGGCGATCAGCAGGACGGGGAAGTTGGGGGCGAGCCCGGCCGCCACAAGGGCGAGGGTCGTGACCGCCAGCAGGGCGGTGATCAGGTTGCGCTTCTCCAGCCGGTCGCCGAGCGGGACCAGGAAGAGCATGCCGATCACATAGCCGACCTGGGTGAGGGTGATCAGGGTTCCGGCGGTGGCCGCGCTGGTGTGGAAGACGTCGCTCAGTGAGGACAGCAGGGGCTGGGCGTAGTAGAGGTTGGCGACCGTCATGCCGGAGGCGACGGCCAGGAGTGCGACCAGTCGGCCCGGTACGCCATGAGACGCGTCCTGGGTGATGGACGGGCTCTTGGTCTGGGGTGTCGCGGACATGTGCACCTTCTTTCGTCACGCACGTCAGCACCGGCCCGACTCTCTTCCTTCCTCACCGGATGCGATGGTTCGGGATGTCAGTCATCTCGATCGGAGATGAGCACACTGTCCGGTATGTGCCGGCAGCGCACGGCTTCCGTTCCCACAGCGCACAGCCTTCCGCCAGGGCCCCGCACCCGCTCATTACGCGGTTAGCGTCGAATCCGTTGTAGGCGCCACCCGCAATGACACGAACGTCGAGGTGTGTTTGTGGAGCAATGGAAAAGGCGTGAGGACGAACGGCTTCTCACCGGCCGAGGACGCTATGTCGCCGACATGAAAGTCCCGGGATGTCTGGACGCGGCATTCGTGAGGAGCAAAGTCGCTCACGGTGTACTGCGCGAAGTGAATTGCGCCGCCGCTCGTGATGTTCCCGGCGTGGTGGGGGCCTGGTCGGCGGAGGATCTGCCGGATCTCCCCCTGGTTCCGTACACCCTGCTGGCCGGGCTGTCCACGGAGGAGGCCGTGGCCGGCCGGGAGTGGCCCGCGCTCGTGAAGGACCGGGTGCGGTACCCGGGTGAGGCGCTGGCGGTCGTCCTGGGGGAGGACCGCTACCGCGCGGAGGACGGCGCCGCCGAGGTCACCTTCTCCGTCGATCCGCTGCCCGCGGTGGTCACGCCGACTGACGCGGCGGACGACTCCGTTCGCCTCTTCGATGGCCTCGGCAACGTCGCCCTGCGCGGCGAGGCCGGGCAGCCGATCGACGACTCCGTGTGGCAGGAGGCGGCCGCAGTGGTGGAGGGCCGGTACCGCCAGCAACTGCTGATGCCGAGCCCGATGGAGTGCCGGACGATCCTCGCCGTGCCCGAGGAGGGCGGGCTGACCGTGTGGTCCGGGCATCAGATGCCCCACCGGCTGCGCCGTGAACTGGCCGCTCTGCTGGGCTGGTCCACCGACCGCGTACGGGTCGTCGTACCGGACACCGGCGGCGCCTTCGGGTCGAAGAGCGCGGCCTTCCCGGAGTTCGTCGTGGTCGCCTTTCTCGCCGTGAAACTCGGCCGGCCCGTCCGCTGGATCGAGGACCGTCTGGAGTCGATGCTCGTCGCGACCCGGGGCCGGGGCCAGGACCAGCGGGTCCGGCTCGCGTCCGACGCCGAAGGACGGCTGCTCGCCTACGAGTTGACCATCGACGCCGACATCGGCGCCTACCCGCACCTCGGTGCCGGACTGCCGATGCAGACCGCCTGGATGGCGACCGGCCCGTACACGACCCCCCAGGTCCACGCGACCCTGCGCTCGGTACTGACCAACACGATGATGACGTACCCCTATCGGGGAGCGGGCCGGCCCGAGGCGGCGATCGCCCTGGAGCGGGCGATGGACGCCCTGGCCCGCCGCCTGGAGACGGACCCCGCCGAACTGCGGCGCCGCAACTTCATTCCGCCCGAGGACTTCCCGTACGACACCCCCACCGGCCGGCGCTACGACAGCGGGAACTACACCGCGGCCCTCGACCTGGCCCTCGACACCCTCGACTACGACAAGTGGCGTGCCGAACAGGCCCGGCGCCGCGACGACCCGAACGCCCTGCCCCTGGGGATCGGGCTCTCCTGCTACGTGGAGCGCTCCGGCGGCGAGCCGGGCGGTCTGCACGAGTTCGGCGGCGTCGAGGCACACGCGGACGGCACGGTCACCGCCCGCTGCGGGACCGCCCCCAGCGGCCAGAGCCACGAGACGGTCTTCCCCGCACTGGTCGCCAAGACCCTCGGCATCGAGGAGTCACGGGTCCGGCTCGTCGAGGGCGACACCCGTGAGCAGCCCGAAGGGCTGGGCTCCTTCGCCAGCCGCTCGGCGCAGGTGGCCGGCGCGATGCTTCAGCACGCCTCCCGGCTGCTCGTCGACGAGGCCCGGGACCGGGCGGCGAAGCTGTGGCGGGTGCCCGTCGACGAGGTCGAGTGGTCGGACGGCACGGTGCACGCGGTCCACGACGGTCCGGGGTCCATGAGCATGAGCCTCGCCGAACTGGTCGAGGCCACCGGGCCGCTGCGCGTCGACGACCGTTTCGAGGCAGGCGTGGCCTTCCCGTTCGGCGCCCACGCCGCCGTGACCGAGGTCGATCCGGAACTGGGCACCGTGCGCGTCCTCCAACTGGTCGCGGTGGACGACTGCGGAGTCGTGCTCGACCCCGCTGTCGTGCACGGGCAGGCGTTCGGCTCGGCCGTGCAGGGCATCGGGCAGGCGCTGTACGAGGGCATGTCCTTCGACGAGAACGGGATGCCCGCGCTGTCCAGGGGCTTCCTCGACTATCTGCTGCCGACGGCCACCGAGATCCCGCCCATCGAGATCAAGGACACCTGTACGCCGAGCCCCGTCACGCCCCTCGGCGCCAAGGGTGCGGGCGAGTCAGGCTGCATCGGCACCCCGGCCGCCGTCGTCAACGCGGTCGCCGACGCGCTGGACCTCGCCGACCCCGACCTGCTCCAGATGCCGCTCACCCCGGACGTGGTGTGGCGAGCGGCCCGAACTCCGAAGCGAGAGAAGGAAGTCCGGTGAAACCCGCCCCCTTCGACTACGTCGTGCCGCGCACCGTCCGCGAGGCCGTGGACGCCCTCGGTGACACGGGACGCAAGGCCCAGGTGCTCGCCGGCGGACAGAGCCTCATCCTGGAGATGCATCTCCAGCGCATCAGCCCGGAGCTGGTCGTCGACATCAACCGCATCCCGGAGCTCGGTCACCTGAGCGTCGCGGACAGCACCCTGCGCGTGGGCGCCCTGGTACGCCACGCCGTCTTCGAATCGCCGGGGGCCGTTCCCGGCCCGCTCGGCACGCTGCTCGCCCGCGCCGTCGTCAACATCGCCCATCCCCCCATCCGCTCCCGCGGGACCATGGCCGGCAGTTTCGCCTGGGCACATCCCGCCTCCGAGTGGTGCGCGATCGGCGTCGCCCTGGATGCCGTGGTCGAGCTGCGAGGTCCTGACGGGGCGCGCGAGGTCGCCGCCGCCGACTACTTCCAGGGCCCCTATCGGACCGCGCGTCGCCCGCAGGAGCTGATCACCGCCGTACGTCTCCCCCTCCTCGGTGAGGACACGGGCGTGAGCTTCGTCGAGCACCGGCGCACCCACTTCACCTTCGCCCAGGTGGCCGTGGCGGCGGCGCTGACCGTGCGGGACGGAGTGATCGACGAGGCCCGCATAGGGCTGGTCAACTCGGCCGACAGGCCGGTGCGGGCACGCGCCGCCGAGCAGGCGCTGATCGGCGCGCAGGCCGACGCGCCCCCGGCCGGCCACCGTCTCCCGGAGGACCATCCGTTCGCCCTCGCGGGCCGGATCGCCGCGACGGAGGACGCCGCGCCCGTGGCCGAGCCGTACGCCGATGTCGAGTACAAGCGGCAGGCCGTCGCGGTCCTGGTCGCCAGAACGCTGCGCGAGGCGGCGGCGGACCAGCGGGCACGCGGCGCCGCACACCAGGGAGACCACCGATGAAGATCACCCTCAACGTGAACGGCGACGCCCACCCGCTCGACGTCGAACCGCGGCGCATACTCGCCGACGTACTGCGGGAGGACTGCGGCCTCACCGGTACGCATCTGGGCTGCGAGCACGGAATCTGCGGGGCCTGCACTGTCCTGGTCGACGGCCGGGCCGTACGTTCCTGCCTCATGTTCGCCGTGCAGTGCGACGGCAGCTCGGTGCGCACGGTGGAAGGCCTCGCCGGACCCGACGGAGAGCCGCACCCCCTCCAACGGGCCTTCTCCGCCGAACGCGCCCTGCAGTGCGGCTTCTGCACACCGGGCTTCCTCATGGTGGCCGCCGGCGCGCTGGAGGACGATCCCGGCCTCGGCGACGACCCGGAGGCCGTCGCCGGCCTGGTCGGCTCCAACATCTGCAGGTGCACCGGCTACGAGCCCATCAAGCGCGCCATCACGCGCGCGGCACAGGAGCAGGCACAGGCGCAAGGAGGCAGCCATGGCTCTCACCGGTGACATCCGTGCGGGCGTCATCGACGTCCACGCCCACTGGCTGCCGCGCGAACTACTCGCCCTTCCGCCCGGGAATCCCTACGGAGGCATGAACGACCGCGACGGCGAACTCTTTCTCGGCGACACCCCGTTGTCGTTCGCGACCGCGGCGATGACCGACATCGACACCGTCGCCGCCGACACCGTGAAGGCCGGCCTCGGCACCCGGGTCGTCTCGGCGCCGCCGTTCGCCTTCCCGGTCCACGCGCCGTCCGATGCCGACGCCTACGTCGCCGCGTACAACGAACAGCTCTCCCAGGCCGTGGCCGGCACCGACGGAACGCTCGTCGGACTCGGCCTGGTCCGGCTGGACGACGTGACCGCCGCCCGTCGGGAGCTGACGCGACTGGCGAGGGCCGACGGCATCGCGGGCGTCGCCGTGCCTCCCCTCGCGCAGGGACGTTCCTACGCCGACGGCACCATGCGCGAAGTCCTCGGCGTGGCCGCCGAATTGGGCCTCGCCGTGCTCGTCCACCCCATGCAACTGCCACGCCCCGAGTGGGACCACCACTACCTGGTCAACCTGATCGGCAACCCGGTGGAAACCACGACCGCCGTGGCCTCCGTGCTCCTGGGCGGCGTACTGGAGGAACTCCCGGACCTGCGGATCTGCTTCGTCCACGGCGGTGGCTGCGCGCCATCCCTGGTGGGCCGGTGGGACCACGGATGGCGTACGCGCGACGACGTACGCCGAGGAAGCAGCCGCCCGCCGAGCGAATCCTTCACCCGGCTCTACTTCGACACGGTCACCCAAGACCCGGCGGTGCTCCGGCTGCTCCGCGCCCACGCCGCACCGGACCGCATCCTGTGCGGCAGCGACTACCCCTTCGACATGGCCCAGCCGGATCCCGCCGGCTTCCCCCAGGACCACGGAATCGACGCGGCGACGCTCGAAGTGAACGGCCGCGTGTTCCTCGGCCTGACACCCTGACAGCCATTCGGAGAGACCCATGCGACAACTGGCACGCCACCTGCTCGATTGGCACGCCTCCGATGCGACGTACGCCGTCGTGAGTGTCGTGGCGGTACGGGGCAGCGCCCCGCTGCAGCCGGGATCGGCCCTGTGCGTACGCGCCGACGGCACCGCTCTGGGGAGCGTGTCGGGAGGCTGCGTCGAGGGAGCGGTGTACGAACTGGCGCGAGAGACGCTGCTCTCGGGCCGGTCGCGGCGCGCGAGCTTCGGATACTCCGACGACGACGCTTTCGCCGTCGGGCTTACCTGCGGGGGCGAGATCGACGTCTTCGTCCAGACCGTGGACGGAGAAGCGGCTCGCACCCTTGCCACCGCTCACAAGGCGGTGACCGCAGGGCGGCCGGTCGTCGTGGCCCGGGTGATCTCGGGTCACGACGACCGGGCGGGGCGAGTGATCGCCGTACGGGAGGACCGGCGCCGGGGAAGCACCGGCCGGGCGGATCTGGACGCCGCCGTCCTGGCCGACGCCCGCCTGATGCTGGGCCTCGACGGCACCCGGGTGCAGGCGTACGACACCGGGGAGGGCACCGGGACAGACGTGCTTCTGGAGGCGTGGGCACCGAGACCCCGGCTACTCGTCTTCGGAGCCAACGACCACGCCGCCGCGACGGCCGAACTCGGAGCCTTTCTCGGGTACCGGGTCACAGTCTGCGACGCCCGCCCGACCTTCACCACACCCGAACGTTTCCCCGCCGCCCACGAGGTGGTGGTCGACTGGCCGCACCGCTACCTGGCGGATACGGAAACCGATCGCCGCACGGTGGTGTGCGTGATGACGCACGACCCCAGATTCGACGTACCCCTGCTCACCGAGGCCCTGCGCAGACCCTTGGCGTACGTGGGCGCACTCGGCTCCCGTCGCACCCACGCGGCCCGTACCCAGGAACTCCGGAACGCCGGCGTATCACCGGCCGCGCTGGCCGGACTGCGCTCGCCCGTCGGCCTCGACCTCGGCGCCTCCACACCCCAGGAGACCGCCGTGTCGATCGCCGCGGAACTCATCGCCCTGCGCAACGGCCGCAGCGGACAGGCGCTCTCGGTGACCGGCGGACCGATTCGCGCCCGGCGGGAGAGCGACGCCGGGGCCGACGACGAGCGGTGCACTGTCGGGCTCCCACCGGTGCGCTGACGAGTAACTCCGCACTCCCACTCCTGCCTAGCCTGATCATCGCCCCACGCCGGACCACCCTGGAGGACCGCCATGGCCAAGCAGACCGTTGCCGAGCAGTACGTCGACCTCCTGGCCCGCGCCGGTGTGCGCCGCATGTACGGCGTGGTCGGCGACAGCCTGAACCCCGTCGTCGACGCGATCAGACGGCACGACGCCCTCGAGTGGGTCCAGGTCCGGCACGAGGAGGTCGCCGCCTTCGCCGCCGGTGCCGAAGCGCAGCTCACCGGCAGGCTGGCTGCCTGCGCGGGCTCCTGCGGACCCGGCAATCTGCACCTGATCAACGGCCTTTACGACGCCCACCGCTCGATGGCCCCCGTCCTCGCTCTGGCTGCTCAGATCCCCAGCAGTCAGATCGGCACCGGGTACTTCCAGGAGACCCATCCCGACCGGCTGTTCGCGGAGTGCAGTCACTACTCGGAACTGATCTCCTCGCCCCGGCAGATGCCCCGGGTGGTGCAGACGGCGATCCAGCACGCGGTCGGCCGACGAGGCGTGTCGGTGGTGGCCCTGTCCGGCGACATCGCCGCGGAGCGCTCCCCGGACGGCGGGGCCGACCTCGCGATACCGCTGGACCGGCCCGCCGTCCGTCCGAGCGACCACGAACTGGCCCGGCTGACGGACCTGGTGGACGCCGCAGAGAAGGTCACGGTGTTCTGCGGCCGGGGTGTCGAAGGCGCCCACGCGGAGGTGATGGCGTTCGCCGAGAAGGTCAAGGCTCCCGTGGGGCACGCGTTGCGCGGCAAGGAGCACATCCAGTACGACAACCCGTTCGATGTGGGCATGTCCGGCCTGCTGGGCTACGGCGCCGCGTACGAGGCGATGCACGAGTGCGACCTGCTGATTCTCCTCGGCACCGACTTCCCGTACACGGACTTCCTGCCCCGCGACGTCAGGACGGTGCAGATCGACATCCAGCCCGAACGGCTGGGCCGGCGCACGCAGTTGGACTTCGCCGTCTGGGGAGACGTCCGCGAGACCCTGAAGTGCCTGACGCCGGAGGTGCGCGAGAAGCCGTCCCGCCGGTTCCTCGACCGGATGCTGGACCGGCACGTCCACGCACTCGAAGGCGCGGTCGGCGCCTACACGCGCAACGTCGAGAAGCACACTCCGATCCACCCCGAGTACGTGGCATCAGTGCTCGACGAAGAGGCGGCCGACGACGCGGTCTTCACCGTCGACACGGGGATGTGCTGCGTCTGGGCCGCCCGCTACCTGACCCCGAACGGCCGTCGCCGCATCCTCGGCTCCTTCGTGCACGGCTCGATGGCCAACGCGCTGCCCCAGGCCATCGGCGCGCAATTCCTGGACCGCGGCCGACAGGTGGTCTCCCTCTCGGGCGACGGCGGATTCTCCATGCTGATGGGCGACTTCCTGACGCTTGTGCAGTACGGCCTGCCGGTGAAGGTGGTCCTCTTCAACAACTCCTCTCTGGGCATGGTCGACCTGGAGATGATGGTCGACGGTCTGCCTCCGCACGGAACCGCATACCCGCACACCGACTACGCAGCCATCGCCACCGCGGCCGGAGCGCACGGCATCCGGGTCGAGAAGCCCGGGGAGGTGCGCGACGCCCTGCGCGAAGCCTTCTCCCACGACGGGCCGGCACTGATCGACGTGGTCACCGACCCCAACGCGCTCGCCGTCCCGCCCAAGATCACCTCCGAACAGGTCACTGGCTTCGCCTTGTCCGCGAGCCGTGCCGTCCTCACCGGCGGCGTCGGGCGCATGATCCAGCTGGCCCGGGCCAACCTGCGGAATGTTCCGCGCCCTGAGCGCCCCATGCATGGATGAAGGTGTCGCGACTCCCGATCGCCCCGAGGGAGGACCCGTGCGTTCATTGCCATGGTTTTCCTCGGCGCGGCACCCGTCATCAACACGCCCCAACCTCTCGGGCTTCGGAGCCTACAACTCCTTCACTACGCGCTCACCTGCTCCTCCGTAGCTGACAAGTCGAATCCTTCCTCAGGCTGGCCGAGGCTCTTGAGGTTCCCGTCGCACCTGGCGTGTCCGACGAGCTCGATGACCTCGTGCATCGGCTTGGCCAGGCATCGGGCCATGCCCTTCTCCACGGGGACCCATGTCCCGGCAATGACCTGCACACCACCAGCGGGATCAGGTTCATCGACTTCGCACAGGCCTCATTGGGCAGCGGACTGGTGGAGCTCGCCTACCTGCGCATCGGCTTCCCGACGTGCTGGTGTGTCACCGCGGCATCCGCTCCGCTGCTGGACTGGGCGGAGACCGCCTACCGCACGGCATGGCTCACCGCGACCGGTACCGACCTCCACGGCGATCTCGCCGACGCGTGCGCCGGCTGGCTGCTACGAGGCGACGCGCTGGTCGAGAGGGCCCACCGCGGAACCACTGACCACCTGGCCCGGATCCCGGACCGGGACTGGAAGTGGGGCACCGCGACCGCCCGGCAACGGCTCGTCCACCGGCTCGGTGTCGGCCGTCGTCGCGTGGTCGGCTGGGCAACCACCGACCTTCCGCGGACCGAGCTGGTAGCCGACGCCCTGCGGGCCGCCTGCAGGCCCGCTGGCCATGAGGCTGCGATGGTGTCGGTCAAAGCGGAACAAGCTCAGCGGCCCGAGGCGTCGACCCGGAGCAGGGCGCTCCTGATACGTTCCGTCGCGCAAGAAGGACCAGTACCCCGCAAAGGGCTGCGAGGAGTTGAGAAGGACCTCGTTGCAGAGCGTGTCCCAATGCTTGCTGTAGTTCAACCCCGGGCTCGAACCTGCGGGACGTGCAGAGTTCCCGAAATCCATATCTGCCTGGGGCGATGCTCAGCAGAGCGGCGGAGGTCGTCTCCGGCCCGGTGTGCAGCGAGCTGCCATTGGAAGGGCCACCGGTAGGCCGTTTAGCCTATCTGACCTGCAGAAACACCGAGTGTAGCGGAGCGCCCCCGGCGGGGCCACCTGCAGATGGTTGCAGGGCTGACCAGCGGTTTCTTGTTGGGCGGCTGGTGGTGGAGGGGCGGTTTCGTCCTGCGGCGTGGGATGGGTCGGTGTGATGGGCGACTCAGACGTGAGGTCGGTCCCGAGCGAAGGGCTGCGCCGGACGGCGAGGGGCGGATCACCTGATCTTGATGCGTGGCTGCGGTGTGGCTGTGCGCTGGTGGTGGCGGGGGTTGCGGCGTATGCGTCGTACGTTCATCAGCGGGATTTCGCTCTGCAGGGTGGCGCGGATGAGGTGAGTGCGTCGTTGTGGCCGCTGTCGGTTGACGGTTTGTTGCTGCTGGCGACGGTCGGTCTGCTGAAGCCGTCCGGGGGCGGTGGCCGTCGGGCACGATACGCCGTGTGGCTGGCCTTTCTGCTGGGGATCGTGGTGTCCCTGGCGGCCAATATCGCGGCCGCGCCTTCGCTGGCCTGGAAGCCGGTGCTGGTTGCCGGGTGGCCGCCGGTCGCGCTGCTGCTGTCGGTGGAATTGCTGGCGCATCGGCCCACTGTTCGAGCGAGGGTTGAGCTCGGTGCTGGAGATCATGGTGAAGGCGATGCGGGCCGTGATCGCACCCAGGATGACCGACTGCTGGAGCGTGCCCGACTCGTGGACGCGCGCCACCGGGATCTGCATCAGCGCCCGGTCTCGGCTGAGTCGTTGCGCAAGGAATTGCGGATCGGTGCGGACCGGTCGAGGCAGTTGGTGGCGCTGGTGCGTGCGAGCCGCAATGGCGGTGTCCGAGAGTGAGTGCCGACGCTTCAAGACTGCCTTGACAACCTCTGATTGCACCCGTTTGGAGCGGTTTTCTCGCAGGGCCTGCAGTGCAGTTGCAGTAGCTGATGGTCGATGGCGGGTTCCGGTTGGTGCTGGGTGAGCGGGGCGATGGATGGGTAGTCCGGAGGCGATTCAGGTATGGGTTGCCTCGCGGCGTACGGACGGAGCAGAATCGCGCCGCGGCCTTGGCGACCCCTGTTCAGCTGAGGGCTCGCGGGTGGTTTTGGTGGCGTGGGTGGGCCGGACGTCGACTTTTGATCAGCAGGATCCGACGTTGTCGCTGCCCCGGCAGCTACGGGTGTGCCAGCGAGTCCTGCCGGAGGGCGCGGTCATCACGGCCCACTTCTACGACGTGGAGTCCGGGCGCATAGAGCTTGCCGAGCGCGGTGGTGGGACGGGCCATGAGCGGATAGAGATCCCGGTGCCGCGGGATGGCGGTATCGGGGATCTGCTGCGGGAGACGAGCCGTCCGGACCGGCGGTTCGATGCGGTGATCTGTGAGTCGATCGATCGGATTGCGCGGCACACGTATCTGGCGACGGAGTTCGAATACCGGCTGGAGCAGGCGGGGGTGGTGCTGTGGGCGGCGGATGAGCCGATCCGGGCAGCAGCTGGCCGGAGCCGACGGGGCCGCAGTGCGACGGAGGTGTTGATCCGCCGGGTGAAGCAGGGGGTGGCCGAGTGGTACGTCACCGAGTTGCTGGAGAAGTCCTGGGCGGGCTTCGAGACCCATGCCGAGCAGGGTTACAACGTCGGCAAGCCCTGCTATGGCTACCGTGCCCGGCGGGTGCCGCACCCGGTGCCGGCGCGCCGGGCCAAGGGCATGAAGAAGACGCTGCTCAAGGCCCATCCGGTCGAGGGCCCTGTGGTGTCCAGGTGCTTTGCCTGGCGGGTGGCGGAGGAGCTCAGCTACCGGCAGATCGCCGAGCAGCTGAACGCTGATCTGCTCACCCATCCGCCGCCGACCCCGGTGGACGCCGCGAGGGCGGCGGGGCGCTGGACCACCTCCAGTGTCCGGGAGGTGCTGACGAATCCGAAGTACACCGGGCACATGGTGTGGAACCGGCGGGCGCGCAAGGGCACCGGCCGCAACCGCCTCAACCCGGTGGAGGAGTGGGTGTGGTCCACCGCACCGGCGCACGAGGCGCTGGTCGGTCTGGAGACGTTCGTGCGGGCGCAGCAGGTCGCCGAGCGCCGTCGGCGCTCGCGCGGCGCCGCGGGCGTGAACCGGCACCCGCAGACCAACCGCATCTACCGGCTGCGCGGATACGTGTTCTGTGTCCTGTGTGGCCGCCGTATACAGGGCAAGCCCAGCGGACGGACCGTCTACTACGTGTGCGCGCCGAAGGCGGAATACCGGCCCGAAGGGCATCCGCCCAGTATCTGGATGCGTGAGGACGCGCTCCTCGGTCACCTCGCCGCCTTTCTGTGCGTCCACGTCTTCGGCACGGCACGGCATCAACTGCTCAAAGCTCACACGGGAGTGGTCGATGCGGAGCAGCGGGAGCGGCAGCAGCGGCTGTCGTCCCTGCGGACGGCCGCCGCGGACTGCGCGGCCAGGAGCCGCCGTCTGCTGCAGAACATGGAACTTCTGGACTGGCCCGACCTGGGCCTTGTCCACGAGATTGCGGCGCGCCATGCCGTTCTGCGTGCGCAGCGGCAGAACCTCCAGCAACAACTCGCCGCCGCGTTGAAAGACGTCGACGACCACGAGCGGCATCGGGCGGGGATGGTCAAGCCGCTCAGCCAGGTTCCCGTGGCACCCGCCCAGCTGTCCTGTCTGCCGGACGAGCTGTCCCGCCCGCTCTTCGACACCCTGCGCCTGGCGGTTCGCTATGACGGCCGAACCGGCGAAGCCGTGTGCAGGATCGTCCTCCCCTTCGGTGTCACGAAGGAGGCGCTGCACCAGCTCACGGGGAGCGAGGCTCTCACCGTCCGGTGTGAAGTCGCTGTCGCGGACCGGGCGGATGCTGAAGTGGTGCAGAAGCAGCAGGCCCAGGCGATGGTGAGGGTACTGGCCTGGCTGGCGGGCCAAGGGTGCGACGCGGCATAGGAGCGGGCACGACATATTTTAGGGATTCCCGGCGTACAGCCCGACTCGTCTGCCATTAGGGCTCTGACTTGGTCTTTTGGCCTGGTCGGGGCCCTTTGTCGTGTCTGGGCACATCCGCCCTGCACGCGGCCCGCAACCGCAGACTGCGCGTCGCCGAGGGCCTGGCGTTCGTGGGCTTCGACGGCATCGAGGACGCCCCGTACGCCAACTCGGCCCTGACGTCCGTCGTGCCCGACAAGCGGCAGCTCGCCGACCGAGCCCTGCAGTGCCTGGCGGACCGCATCTACAGCCCCGGCGCGGGCGTGTCGCCGCTCGATATCGTCGTGCCCACCATCTGGAGGTGCGCGCGAGTACGCGTCCCGCGGAGGACGCCCAGTTGGACGGCGCGGCCTCGTGGGGCCGGAGCGCCGTGCCGGAACGTCAGTCGGGCTCGCCGTCCAGGATCACGTGCATCGCCGCCTCCTCCGCCGACGCACCGGCTCCGTCAAGCCCCCAGTCGGACGCGAACAGGCCCGACTCGGTGTTCTCGTGACTGCCTTCGTCCGGCGCCACGAGCCGTCCCGCCCGCACGTCACCGACCTCGTCGTCGATCAGCTCGCCGTCCGTGCCGCCGATGTCGCCGATCCCGTCGCCCTCCGGGATCCCGACGTCGGGCAACTCCTCCGAGAGGCGCTCGTCCAGGCTCTCCCCTCGCCGCCGCTCCGCCGCCGTGACACCCGTGTGCTCCACGCCCCACGGCTTCTCCGGAGGCGAGTAGCCCTCGTCCAACACCTCGTCGCCGCCCCGGTAGTCCAGAGTGTCCGACGCGTCCAGCAGGCCGGCGTCGTCCTGCACCTCGGACCCGTCCGGCTGGTACACGTCGTCACCCGTCATCTCATCAGTCATCCGTGCTCCATCGTCGTCCTGGAAGAAAAGGAACCGTCATCCGCGCCATCACCGGATCAGCCGCCGTCGCCCGGTCTGAGCGGGCTCACCCGCGGCACTGACGCCTTGCCCGTGTTGGAGACCTCGCCACCGGTCCAGCGGACCGAGAGCGGGGCCGTCTCGTCGGGTGGCGTGAGGAGAACAGCCGCCGGGGTCACGGTGGTGACGCCGGTGAGGGCCGGGTTGGTGTAGGTCATCGCCGACCAGGCGCTGGCTCCGGGCGTGAGCGTCACGGTCTGCCGCGTCTCGCCGGTGACCCGCTCGGGATCGGGGGTGACCGCCTCGCCTTCGCCGTTGACGAACGCCACTCCGGGGAAACCGCGCACCGTGCAGGTGCGGCGGGAACCGTTGGTCAGAACGAGGGCGACATTCGACTGACCGGCTCCCGGATGGTTGGCACCTATGGACGCCCTCAGTTCCGAGGTGTGGCAGCGGCGCCGCATCGCCGGTACGGCGGGCTCCGGTGACGCCGTGCCGGTGCCGAGGGAGGGTGCCGGTGTCGGGTTCTGCTCGCTGGACGGGCCGGAGGTGCCGCCACCACTGGTCACTGTGACCGTGGCGGTCCCCGTGGGCGACGAGGCGCCAGGCGCGACAGGGCTGTCTCCCGCGGTGTCGTCCGTGCTCCCGCTCGTGCACCCGGCCAACACAGCGCAGAAGACGAGAAGGCCGGGCAGGAGTACGCGGTGCGTCACGTTGCTTCCCGAGGTCACTGGCGCCGCAGCAAGTACTTGTGCTGACCGGACAGCACGAGTTCGCCGCGCTGGTTGTGGATGGTCGCGGCCGTGACCACGACGCCGTTGTCCCCCTGGGGTTCGAGGCCGGTGATGGTGAGCGCCGGGTACAGGGTGTCCCCGGAGTGCACTTCCGCCAGGAAGGTGCAGGACAGTTCGAGGAAACTGATGAACACCTCGCCGATGAAGTGCGGGAACAACGTGGCGCCGGGGGCGGTGAAGGCGAGCACCTGAAGGCCGTGGACGACCGGCGCGGGGTGGCCGTGCCTGCGCGCCCACTCGGCGTCGTAGTGCACCGGATGGTTGTCCGCGGAGACCGTCTGGAAGGCCGCCGCGTGGGCGTCCGTCAGGGTGCGGCTGGGCGCTCGGAAGACCTCGCCGACGCGCAGGTCCTCGAAGGTCCTGGCCGGCACGACCTGGAAGGCGTCGGGGTCGAACGCCGCCGGTGTCACCGCATCGGTGGGGGGCTGTGTCATCACGCTGTCCTCTCGTGGGGTGTGGTGTCGCTGCCGGCCGGGGCAGGCCGGTTACCTGCCCGGGGTGACGCGGGCGGCCAGGAGGTTGGGGTCGTCGTTGGTGAAGTAGGCGCCGCTGGCGATGTAGGCGGTGCCGCCCCGGACGGCGAGCGAGGTCGGGTTCTCCAGTCCGTCGGCGCCGGTGAGCACGACCTCGTGCTGGCCGTCGGGCTTGACCAGGGCGATCTCGTTGTCAGCGTTGATCGCGGCCAGGAGCGTGTCGCCGTGGCCGGTGAACGCGAAGTCGTCGATGTCGACCAGGCCGGTTGCCCGGGTCTCGACGGGGTCGGCCTTCTCCTGCCGGGTGACCGGGATACGGAGCACGGTTCCCTTGTCCAGGTTGGACACCCACACCCCGCCGTCGTGGACCTTGATGCCGTTGGCGCCGAGGAACCCGGTGGCGGCCAACTCGGGCGAGGTGGCCCACCGCGTGGGCGTGCCCCCGGTGACGGGCACCCGCCAGACGGTGCCGAGCACCGAGTCGGCGACGTACAGCCGGCGTTCGTGCCGATCGAGGGCGAGGCCGTTGGGCAGGCCGTCGGCCGGGAGTGCGGCGATGCGCTGCGGGGTGCCGCCGGGGCGCAGGCGCCACAGGCCGGTCAGATCGCTGCTGCCGGTGGCGTACAGGAAGTACAGGGTGCCGTCGTGGGTGCGGACGATGCCGCCGAGAAACGGGGACGAGAGGGCGGGGGTGGTGGAACCGGCCGGCGGTTCGGGCAGGGTGGCGAGCACGCGCACCGTGCCGTCGGGGCTGATGCGGGCGACTTGGCGGCTGTAGGCGAAGGTGACGACGGCGCTGCCGCCGGGTTCCAGGGTGATGTTCTCGGGCCGCTGCCCGCCGGCGAGGTCCAGGTGTGCCACGAAGCGCACGTCCGGTCCGGGGGCGGCGGACGCGGTGGCCGTGGCGCTGGCAGCGGTCACGGCGAGGGCGGCCGCCACGGCGGAGGCCAGCAGGCCGATGCGCGTCCTGGTCAGGAGTCTGGTCATGTGCGTGGTGTCTTCTTTCTTTTGGGGCGTACGGGGAAGGAACCGGGCGGTTCGAGGAGGGGAAGCAGCCGACGGTTGCCTGCCGTCGGGTCAGCCGTTCCAGTCGGCGAGGAAGTCCACGAGTTCGCGGTTGACGACGTCCGGTCGCTCCTCCTGGCACAGGTGGCCGCACCGGGGGATGGGAACTCCGCGGACGTCGCGGGCCATGGCCTTCCACACGTCGAGGACGTCGTAGGCCTTTCCGACGGCGCTGAAGTCCTCGCCCCACAGGGTCAGTACGGGGCAGTTGATGAGCCGGTCGGCGTCTTCCTCGTCCTGGGCGACGTCCTGGGGCGCAGCGCGGTAGTCCATGCAGGACCCCCGCACGGCACGGGGCTGCTGGTAGGCGCGTACGTAGACCGCGATCTCCTCGGGGGAGAGCATTTCCGGGTCGTAGGACCAACTGCGGTAGAAGTGGGTGAGCCAGGTCTCCTCACGGCCGGCGATCAACGCCTCGGGAAGGTCGGGCACGCCGAGGAAGGTGAAGAACCAGTAGCCCTGCCGGGCGAGGCGTACGTCGTAGGTCTCGGCGATGATCCGGGTGGGGATGTTGTCCATGGCCACGAACCGGTGGATGCGGTCCGGGTGATCCTTGGCGAACCGGGTGCCGACGCGGGCTCCGCGGTCATGGCCGACCAGGGCGATCCGCCCGTGCCCGAGATGGTCCATCAGCGCGACGACGTCGCCCGCCATGGTCCGCTTGTCATAGCCGGAGGCGGGCTTGTCCGTGTCGCCGTAGCCGCGCAGATCCGGTGCGATCACGGTGAACCGCTCCGCCAGCACGGGTATCTGCTTGCGCCAGCCGTACCAGGTCTCGGGGAAACCGTGCAGCAGGTAGACCGGCGGCCCCTGACCCGCGCTCACCCAGTGCTGCTTGATCCCGTTGAGTACGGCGGTGTGGTGCGTGATGCCTGTCAGGTCTGACATGAGGGCGCCTGTTCGGTGTGCGGGGAGTTGACGCAGGGGCTGCAGCCGGGAAGGGAACGGCACCAGGCCGTCGGCGTTCAGGGGCGCGGAAGGTTCCGGATGTTCGTCCGGGCCAGGTGGACCATGCGTCCGACGCCTCCCGTGAGGACTGCGCGGCTCGCGGACAGCGCGAAGCCGGTGACCTGCTCGGTGGTGATCCTGGGCGGGATCGCGAGGGCGTCGGGGTCGGTGACCACGTCGACCAGTGCCGGCCCGTCATGGGCGAAGGCGGCACGCAGGGCCCCGCGCACGTCCGCGGGCTTCTCTACGCAGATACCCCGTGCGCCGGCCGCGGTCGCGATGGCCGCGAAGTCGGTGTGCGGGTAACCGGTGCCGTGCGGTGGCAGTCCGTCGACCATCATCTCCAGGTCGACCATGCCCAGCGAGGAGTTGTTGAAGACGACGACCTTCACGGGCAGGCCGTGGTGGACCAGAGTCAGGAAATCCCCCATCAGCATCGAGAAGCCACCGTCGCCCGAGAGCGACACGACCTGCCGCGAGCGGTCGAGGAACTGCGCGCCGATGGCCTGCGGCAGCGCGTTGGCCATGGAACCGTGGACGAAGGAGCCGAGGATGCGGCGCCGGCCGTTCGGCGTCAGATAGCGGGCCGCCCACACGCAGCACATACCGGTGTCCACGGTGAACACCGCGTCGTCGGCGGCCTCCTCGTCGAGTACGGACGCCACGTACTCGGGATGGATGGGGGTGTGCCGGTCGACGTCGCGGGTGTAGGCGCCAACGGCGCCCTCCAGAGCGTGGACGTGCCGGTGCAGCATGCGGTCGAGGAACCGGCGGGACGGCTTCTCCCGCACGGCAGGGGTCAGGCACCGAAGCGTCTCGCGGACATCTCCCCACACGGCGAAGTCCAACTGCGTGCGCCGTCCCAGCCGTTCGGGCTGCACATCGACCTGTACGGTCCGCACGTGGCGGGGCAGGAAGTCCGTGTACGGGAAGTCCGTACCGAGGAGCAGGAGCAGATCGCACTCGTGCATCGCCTCGTAGGCCGCGCCGTAGCCCAGCAGGCCGGACATGCCCACATCGAACGGGTTGTCGTACTGGATGTGCTCCTTGCCGCGCAACGCGTGCCCCACGGGAGCCTTGACCTTCTCGGCGAACGCCATCACCTCCGCGTGGGCGCCTTCGACACCCCGGCCGCAGAACACGGTCACCTTTTCGGCGGCGTTCACCAGTTCGGTCAGCCGGGCCAGTTCCTCCTCGGCCGGCCGGATGGCGGGCCGGTCCAGCGGCATGGTGAGTTCCGCCCCGCCGGCCGGGGAGTTCTCGGCGGCCACGTTCCCGGGCAGTGCCACCACGGAGACACCGCGCCGGCCGACCGCGTGCTGGATCGCCGTCTGCACCACCCGTGGCATCTGCCGGGGCGAGGAGATCAGCTCCGAGTAGTGACTGCACTCCTCGAACAGCCGGTCCGGATGGGTCTCCTGGAAGTACCCGGTGCCGATCTCGCCACTCGGGATCTGTGCCGCCAGGGCCAGGACAGGGGCCATCGAGCGGTGCGCGTCGAACAGGCCGTTGATCAGATGCAGGTTGCCCGGCCCGCACGATCCCGCGCAAGCGGCGAGCTTCCCGGTCAACTGGGCCTCGGCGCCGGCGGCGAAGGCCGCGACCTCCTCGTGCCGGACCTGGACCCACTCCAGGGAGTCATGCCGTCTGATCGCGTCGACGACGGGGTTCAGACTGTCGCCCACCACCCCGTACATGCGGCGGACGCCGGCGCGTGCCAGGAGGCCGACATACTGCTCGGCCACGGACTGTCCGGCCATGGTGCTCCTCAGGTGGTCGCTCAGGGGTGTGCGGCCAGGCTAGGGAGACGCCGAGGGGGTCAGTTGCTTCTCCGTGCACCGTGCGGAGCCCGGCAGCGCACCGGTCGTGGCCCGGAGCGGCGGGTGCGGCCCCCGGGGTTGATGAGGGCTTCGAGGGCTCCGCGGTGGTGGGGGCTGAGGATCAGGAGGTCGGCCTGCCATTCCTCGGCGGCGGAGGAGATGGTGGTCGCTATCTGGGTCGTCAGGGCGTTGGCGATGGCGCTCTCCGCGTCGACGCCCGCGCCACGCAGCGAGATGACGGCTTCGTCGAGGACGGCCTTGGCCTCCGCGGGGTCCTCCAGGGAGGCCGCGGCCGCGAGCGTCGCCGTGGACGGGGCGACGTGCAGCACGCTGACCTTGGCTCCGGTCAGCCGGGCCATGTCACCGGCCAGGCGTGCGGCGGTGTGGCGGGCAGGGCTGGGATCGATGGCGACGAGAATGCGCTGGAAGGAAGTTCGACAGTCACCGTGACGGGTGGCGGGTGCAAGCCAGGCAGAAGTGCTTCCGTGGGCAAAACTCTGTGCGTTCCTCGGCAAGCCGCCCGGCGGGCGGATCTTAGGGTCAGGGACAGGAATTACGCCTCTGTACTCTTTCGAGGGCCACCATGGAACAGCGTCTCAGCACAGTCACGTGCGCAATGACGGCACACATCAGTGCCCTGAAAGGGCCGCAGTTGCCGTTGCCGGCGGAATTGCGTTACGGGATCGACGACCCCTATGCCGTCCGGCTTTCCCTCGGATCGTCCACCGGGCCGCCCGTCACCTGGGTCTTCGCCCGTGACCTCCTGGCTGAGGGGGCTCGGCGCCCTGCCGGCCTCAGCGATGTGCTCGTGATTCCGAGGTACTGCCATCACCCGCACGCCCTGCGCGTCGTTCTCAGCAATTCCGCCGGCACGGCCCTGGTCGAGCTGGCGGCCGCGGAGGTGGCCGCATTCCTTCAGCAGACTTTCGCGCTGGTGCCTGACGGGGCCGAAAGCGCACATCTGGATCTCGACGGCGCTCTTTCCGCGCTCATGGGAAGAAGCCGTTGACACGGAACGACCATCCGCTCCACGCACTTCGAAAGGAATTCCCCGTGCCCCTGAAGGACATAGCGCCGAGGACACAGTTCGGGATCTTCACGGTCGGCGATGTGACGCCGGACTCCACCACGGGGCGTACGCCGACCGAGCGCGAGCGGATCAAGGCCATGGTCGCCATCGCGTTGAAGGCGGAGGAGGTCGGCCTGGACGTCTTCGCCACGGGTGAGCATCACAACCCGCCGTTCGTGCCGTCGTCCCCGACGACGATGCTCGGCTACATCGCCGCGCGGACCGAGAAACTGATCCTGTCCACCTCGACCACGCTGATCACCACGAACGACCCGGTGAAGATCGCCGAGGACTTCGCGATGCTCCAGCACCTGGCCGACGGGCGCGTCGACCTGATGATGGGCCGCGGCAACACCGGACCGGTCTACCCCTGGTTCGGCCAGGACATCCGCGAGGGCATCAACCTCGCCATCGAGAACTACAACTTGGTGCACCGGCTGTGGCGCGAGGACGTCGTGAACTGGGAGGGCAAGTTCCGCACCCCGCTCCAGGGCTTCACCTCGACGCCCCGGCCGCTGGACGGCGTCGCGCCGTTCGTCTGGCACGGCTCGATCCGCTCCCCGGAGATTGCCGAGCAGGCCGCGTTCTACGGCGACGGCTTCTTCCACAACAACATCTTCTGGCCGGCCGACCACACCAAGCAGATGGTCGAGCTGTACCGGGCCCGCTACGCCCACTACGGGCACGGCACGCCGGAGCAGGCGATCGTCGGCCTCGGCGGGCAGGTGTTCATGCGGAAGAACTCGCAGGACGCGGTGCGCGAGTTCCGGCCGTACTTCGACAACGCGCCGGTCTACGGGCACGGGCCGTCCCTGGAGGACTTCACCGACCAGACCCCGCTGACCGTCGGCTCCCCGCAGCAGGTCATCGACAAGACGCTGTCCTTCCGCGAGTACGCCGGTGACTACCAGCGCCAGCTGTTCCTGATGGACCACGCCGGACTCCCGTTGAAGACTGTTCTGGAGCAGCTCGACATGCTCGGCGAGGAGGTCGTGCCGGTGCTGCGCGAGGAGTTCGCCAAGGGCCGCCCGGCCGACGTGCCGGACGCGCCGACCCACCGGTCGCTGCTGGCCCAGAAGGAGACCGAGAGCGCCAAGGAAGAGGTGGCCGCGGCATGAAGCTCGTCATTGTCTCCGCGGGACTCAGCGTCCCGTCCTCCACCCGGCTGCTCGGCGACCGGATCGCCGCCATCGCCGCTCCGGCGGCCACGGCTCCCGAGCCCGAGCCGGCCCATGTCCAGGTGATCGAGCTGCGCGACCTCGCCGTGAGGATCGCGCACACCTTCACCAATGGCTTCCCCGAGGAGGGCCTGGCCGACGCGTTCGACACGGTGGCGGCGGCCGACGGCCTGATCGTCGTCACGCCGGTGTTCTCCGCCTCGTACAGCGGACTGTTCAAGTCGTTCTTCGACGCGCTGAGCGTCACCGACGAGGACGCCCTGGCGGGCAAGCCGGTGCTGATCGCCGCCACCGGCGGCACCGCCCGGCACTCCCTCGTCCTGGACCACGGGCTGCGCCCGCTCTTCTCCTACCTGAAGGCCGTCGTCGTCCCCACCGGGGTCTTCGCCGCCTCCGAGGACTGGGGCGCCGAAGGACTCGACCGGCGTATCGAGCGCGCGGCGGGGGAGCTGGCGGGGCTCATGGCAGGGCTGTCCACCGGACGTCCGCTGCCCCCGCGTGACTCCTTCGACCACGTCACCCCGTTCGAGGAACGGCTCGCCGCGCTGAGCCCGGTCCGCAGGCGTACCGAGGCACATCCGGCCACAGGACTGTGACGCCTTCGGGTCAGGGAAGGAGAGGTCGTTGAAAACTCGGACGCAGCCGCTTCTGCGGGTATGAGAATGGCAAACCGACGCCGCATGCCGAGGCATGGACAGCTCGGTCTTCTTCTCACCTGCCGGCGAACGGGGCCGAGCGCGCCGACAGCGCGAGGAGGCGGCGCGGGAAATCTGCCGTAGCTGCCCCGTGAGCGGCCCTTGCGGTCGCTTCGCTCTGGCGTCCCAGCAGTACTACGGCATCTGGGGCGGCTGCACCGAGAGCGAGCGTCGTTCCGCTGTCCGCGAGGCGAACGAGCATTAGCCGAAGGCGAGGGCATCGTCGTCCGCTCGCAGGTCGTCATCTCTCTTTCGCGATGCCTGATATCCCAAACCATCGCCGCGGGTGTGGGGAAGCACTTCGCGAGCGCGGAGGTTCTTCCTGCGTGACGGAAAGAAGGTGCCCATGTCCGCACCTGTAGTTCCGGTACCTCGTCCTCCGCCACGACGCCGAAGTCCTCGCACGGCACACCGGGCGGGCTGGTCGTCCTCTTGGCCGTCGCCTCCGGCCTGACGGTCGCCAACCTGTACTACGCCCAGCCGCTGCTGTCTTCCCTGAGCAGCGTCTTCCACGTCAGCACGGCGACTGCCGGAACGTTGATCACCCTCACACAGGTCGGCTACGTCCTCGGCAGGCTGATTCCGACGAACTTCCCCATGCTGCTGGCCGCCTCGCTGATCAGCGGAGCCGCCTCGGTCGTCGCGCAGATCCTGGTGCCCTTCGCCGCGTACCTGGCCCCCGACCATGCCAGGGGCCGCATCGTCGGCCGGGTCATGAGCGGCCTCTTCCCCGGGATTCTGCTCTCCCGCGCGCTGAGCAGCCTGGTTTACGACGTCGTCGGTCGGCGTGCTGTCTTCCTCGGCTCCGCCGCTCTGACCGCCGTCCTCATCGTGGTCCTGCCAGTGAGCCTGCCCCCGGCACGCGCCGACCACGTTCCTTCCGTACCACCAGGTGTTGCGTTCCACGGCCCGACTGGCACGCACCCACCCCGCCCTGATGCGCCGCGGCCTCTACCGGGCCGCGATGTTCGCCGCGTTCAGAGCCTTCCGGACCACAGTCTTCTTCGTACTGAGCGGCCCGCACTTCCACTACTCACAGGTCGGGGTCGGCATCTTCGCCTCGTCGGCGCGGCCGGAGCCGCCGTCGCGCCGCTCGCCGGGCGCTGTGCCGACGGGGGTCTGGTACGCCCCTGACCGGTGCCTTCGTGATCACGGCACTCGCCTTCGCGGTCGCGGGGCTGGGCTCGAACGGCATCGTCCTCATCGCCCTGGCCGCGATCCTCATCAACATGGCCGTACAGACGACCCTGATGCTTGGGCAGCACACCATTCACCAGTCCTACCCCGCCGCCGGCTCCCAACTCGGGTCCGTCCTCCACCACGTCGGCGGCTGCACCGGCCCCACCGTCCTGGGCGCCGCTATGCCCCTGGCCGCCCTCCTCTACTGGGCTTCCGAACGCCGGTCGCGCTGACGGAAAGGCGGGGGCTCAGTCAGCGTCCCGCTCCCCGGCGGCGACCACGGGGCCGGTTGCCGCGTCGAAAGCATGCGTCACCTCCGGTGCGGTGCCCGCCACGAGCAGTGCGCGGGCCTGTTCCTCGAAGCGGCGGTCGTTGGCCGTGAGCCGGCTGTGGTGCTGGGCCAGGTGCTCCGACCAGGAGGCGACGAGGTAGTTCTCGATGAACCGGCCGGGATCACCGCCGTCCTGGAACAGCCCCCAGGTCAGGGCTCCGGTGCGCAGTCGGGAACGGGCCACGTGCCGCATGCGGTCGGTGAAGGCGGCCCGGTCCCGCGGGGCGACCCGGTAGGTGACGGAGACGAGCACAGGACCGTCGGCCGGCCCGGGTTCGAACACCAGTGGCGGTACGGGCCAGTGGTCGGAGGGGCTCGGGTCGGTCCCCTCAGCGCTGTGCAGCGGCCAGCGGCGCACACTCAGGGCGCCGCCCACCAACAGCCCGGCGCCGATCAGCAGCGAGGCGGTCAGGCCCAGCCCGTCGGCCAGCGCACCCCACACCGGTGCGGTCAGCGCCTGACCGCCCTGGAACACCACGAGGTAGATGGCGAGTCCCCGGCCCCTGACCCAGCCGGGCAACCGCTGCTGGACAGCGGCGTTGAGGGTGGACAGCACGCCGATCCAGGCCAGACCCGCGGGCAGCAGCGCGGCCGCCGCGAGCCAGGGAAGCCGGACCGTGGCCAGCACCGCCAGCGTCGCGGCGAAGACCGCTGCCCCTGCCGCGAGCGTGCCGTTGGCCCCCAGCCTGCGGCGGATCACGGGCAGGGCGAAGGCACCGCCCACCGCGCCGACGCCGACGACGCCGAGCAACAGCCCGTACCCGCCCGAGCCGAGTCCCAGGGACCGGCTCGCGACGAGGGGGAGCAGCGACCACAAGGCGGCTCCGCCCGGGATGAACAGGGCCGTGCGCAGCAGGACCCGGCGGACGCCGGGAGCGTGCCAGACGTAACGGCGGCCGGCCTGCACGGCTGCCAGGAGTCCTTCGCCCTGGGTGATGGGCTGGGGCGTCACCGGCCGTCGCCACAGCAGCAGGACCGCCGCGATGCCCAGGTACGACAGGGCGTTGAAGGCGAAGACCCACCCCGCGCCCGCCGCGGCGACCACCGCGCCGCCGAGGGCCGGGCCCACGGCGCGGGCCAGGTTCATGTTCACGGCCCCCAGCGCCGCCGCCTGCCCCAGTTGCTCGCGCCCGACCAGTTCCGGCTGGATCGCTTGCCAGGCCGGGCCCATCAGCGCGGTGCCGCAGCCCAGCAGAAAGGTGAGGCCGAGCAGGAGGCCCGGGGCGAGCGTGCCCCGGAACGCGAGCACCGTCAGCACAGTGGAGACGGCGAGCATGGTGAACTGGGCGGCCAGCAGCACCTTGCGGCGGTCGTAGCGGTCGGCCAGTACACCGGAGGGGAGGGCTAGCAGGACGACCGGGAGGCTGGAGGCCGTCTGCACGAGCGTCACCAGGGCGGCGCTGTGCCCGACGAGGAGCCACTGGGCGCCGACCGTCTGCATCCAGGTGCCGGTGTTGGACACCAGTTGCGCGATCCACAGCGCCCGGAAAACACGCGCTGCGAGGGGCGCCCAGGCCGAGTTGTCCGCGAGCTTCATGCCGAGGGCCTGGTCCAGGCGGGGCCGGCGGCCGACAGGCGATGGGCGGTCACCGACGTAGCGACGAGGAACGACAGTGCCAGGCCCAGGACGAAGAGGAGTTCGGCGTGCCGCAGGAGCAGGGCACCCGCGAGCGCCCCGAGGAACATGGCGAGGACGGAGAGGACGCGCCGCCCGGGGCGGGGGGTCGTCCCGCCGGCCGGTGAGGAGTCCGCAGCCAGTCCTGTCAGGGTGAGCGTCAGGACGGTCGTGGTCAGGTCCGGCACTCCCAGGCGGCGCGCGACGGCGTTCTGCAGGCCCATGGCGATGCCGAGGAGCACGATGAGGGTGTACCGGACCGGGCCGGTCACGTCGCCGTGCGCGACCGCGGCTGCGATCACGGCCCCGGCGACGAGTACGGCCTGGACGGTCGTCGCCGCGGTCAGCAGCCGGCCGCGGTGTGCCGCGAACCGGGTGCCGAACCGCCCTCCCGCCAGCGCTCCGAGGAGGAACGACCCCATCGAGACGAGGGACGCGGGTACGGACAGACCTGGCGCGCCTGCCAGGGCGAAGCCCAGGAACACCACATTGCCGGTCATGTTGGCGACGAAGACCCGGCCGAGCGCAAGGTAGCTCACGGCGTCGATGAGACCGGTCACCACCGTCAACACCAGCATCAGCGGCGGCAGGGGTCCGTGCTGGTCGTCCTTCGGCGGGACGAGTGTGCGGGCGGCGTCACTCAGCAGCTTGCCCATGCCGTGCCCTCCTCTGTGTCGTGTCATCGGTGGCGGGCGCGTGCCGCAGCAGCGAACGGGTGATCAGTCCGCTGCCCGGACCGATGACGATTGCCGCGAGACACACCCACAGCGGCCAGGAGGCCAGACCGAGGAGGTCGTCGAGCGACCACCGGCCCGGGCCGGTGAGGGAAAGGGCGGCGGCGACGGTGACGAGGACCAGCGGGTATTCGTAGCCGTCGTTCTGCACCCACAGCCCCTTGTGCCACTTGACGGTTCCGGCCACCGTCATCACCCCCATGGCGGCCATCGCCGCCAGGGGTGTGAGGAGGCCGGCCGCCAGGAACAGGCCGGCACCGATCTGGCTGCCGCCCGCGGCGAGGGCGGTGAGCCTCCCGCCGCGGAAGCCGTCACGGCGGAACTCCTCGGTCCCCCCGGCCAGCCCGTTGCCCCCGAGCCGGAAACTGACTTTCTGCGCTCCGTGCCCGGCGATGAGGAGTCCCACCACCAGCCGGAGAACCAACAGTCCGCTGTCCATCGCGTTCGCTGCCTGTTCCTGAGGTCCGTCGTCAACCTGAAGAGCGGGTCAGCCGGCGGCGTGCTCGCCGATGACGGCCTGCGCGTAGACGACCCCGAGACCGTAGGTGCCGCCGTTCTCCTTCACGACGTCCATGACCGGGAGGTAGGTGTCCGTCCGCGCCCAGTCCCGCTGGAGTTCGAGGAGCACCTGCACCCAGGTCACCGGTACCACACCGGCCTGGACCATCCGCTGGACGGCGTGCTCGTGGGCCTGCGGGCTGACGCCGCCGGACGCGTCGGTGACGACGTAGACCTCATAGCCCTGGGCGAGCGCCGACAGCGCGGGCAGGACGACGCAGACCTCGGTCCACAGACCGGCGACGACGAGCTTCTTGCGGCCGGTCGCCTTGACCGCCTCGACGAAGGCGACGTCCTCCCAGGCGTTCATCGTGGTGCGGTCGATGATCTTCTGGTCGGGGAAGACCTCCGCGAGCTGCGGCATGAGCGGGCCGGAGAAGGATTCGGCGGCCACGGTGCTCAACACGACGGGGACGTCGAAGACCTTGGCGGCCTTCGCCAGGCCGACGGTTGCGTTGATGATGGCGGTGCGGTCGCCGCTGCCCGTGCCGAAGAACATCTGGGGCTGGTGGTCCACGAACAGCACCGCGCAGTTGTCGGGGGTGAGCAGGTCGGGGCTGGCAGCAGCGGTGACCTCGGCGATGTCGATCATGGGTATGCCTTTCGGTGAAGGGTGGTGACGGTCACGGACGGTCGTCCGCGACCGGGGGGAAGGGGTCTGGAGGCCCTGGCTCAGAAGAAGCAGGGGTCGAGGACCGGGCTGTCGGTCTCGGCGGCGAGGCCGCGATGGGCCCGCCACTGGCGGTGCAGTTCCGACTCGGCGACGGCCTCACCCAGCAGCTCCGCCTGCCGGGCGCCCCGGCGGCCCGGACCGGGCGTGGCCTGATAGCCGCCGTAGTGCGCTACCGGGCTCCACTCGGGGGTCACCGCGGGCAGCAGTTCGTCGACGCCCTCGTACTCGCCGGCGGCGTAGACGATGCGGCCGCCGACGACCGTCAGCAGCGCCTCGATGTGCAGGATCTCCGGATCGGGAACGGCGAAGTAGTCCTGCGACAGAACCGTGAGGTCACCGAGGAATCCCGGACGCAGCACGCCCTTGCGGTCCTGCTCACCGGTGAGCGCAGCACCGGCCGTGGTGAACATCTCGAGCGCCGTCTCCCGGTCGACGCGGTTGTGCGGCGGGTGGAGGGTGAGGTCGCCGACCGTGCGGCCGGTGACCAGCCAGTGCAGCGCGATCCACGGGTTGTACGAGGAGACGCGGGTGGCGTCGGTGCCGGCGCCGACGGTCAGGCCCCGGCCCAGCATCGCGCGGATCGGCGGGGCGTCCGCGGCGGCTCCGATACCGTAGCGGCGCACGAACGCCTCGCCCTGGAAGGACAGCCGGTTCTGCACCGACATGGCGCCGCCGAGGGCGGCGATGCGGTCGAGGCTGTCGGCCGACACGGTCTCCGCGTGGTCGAACAGCCAGCGGTTCCCGCCCGGGAAGAGGCCCTCCGCGGCGAGCTTCTCGAAGACGGCCAGGTCACGGCGGATGGTCTCGTCGTAGGTGGCGTGCAGGCGGAAGCCCCAGCCGTTCTCCATGAGGAGACGCACGGCCTTCTCGAACTCCACCTCGTAGTCGGGGGCGTGCTCCGGGCGCGGCTCGGCGAAGTTCTCGAAGTCCGCCGCCGCCCAGGTGAGGTTCTCCCCGGCGCCGTTGAGGCGCAGCCATTCGTCGCCGTCCTCGGGCCGGACCATGCCGATCCAGCGGGTGAGGTCGTCGATCTCCTGACCCGCGGTCTGCGGGAAGAGGTGGTAGGCGATGCGCAGGGACAGCTCGCCCTCCCTGGCCAGCTCCGTGACCGTCTCGTAGTTGTCGGGGAAGTTCTGGAAACCGCCCGCCGCGTCGATCGCCGAGGTGAGCCCGAACCGGTTCAGCTCTCGCAGGAAGTGGCGGGTGGACGTCTTGCGGTGCTCCTCGTCCAGCACCGGCGCCTTGGCCAGCGTCGAGTAGAGAATCAGGGCGCTGGGGGCGGCCAGCAGCATGCCCGTGGGCTCGCCGTCGCGGCCTCGCATGATCTGCCCGCCGCGCGGGTCGGGGGTGTGCTTGTCGTAGCCCACCGCCTTGAGTGCGGCGCGGTTGAGGATCGCGGCCTGGTACAGGTGGAGGACGAAGACCGGGGTGTCGGGCGCGGCGGCGTTCAGCTCTGCGACGGTGGGCAGCCGCCGTTCGGCGAACTGCTCGGCCGACCAGCCGCCGACCACGCGCACCCACTGGCCCCTTGGCGTGCGGGCCGCCTGCTCGCGCAGCATGGCCAGGCCCTGACGCAGGGAGCGCACCCCGTCCCAGCGCAGTTCCAGCACATAGTTCAGACCGCCGCGGATCACGTGCAGGTGGGCGTCGTTGAGCCCGGGGATCATCCGCCGGCCCAGCGCGTCGACCACGCGCGTGGCGGGCCCGACCTGGCCGGCCACGTCCTTGTCGTCGCCGACGGCGGTGATGACGCCGTCGCGGATGGCGATCGCCTCGGCCTGCGGCAGGCGGGGATCACCGGTATGGATCTTGGCGTTGCGGACGACGAGGTCCGCCGCGTCGTCGGTGGCGCGGGGAATCAGCCCGCCGACCGGCATCGTGGACACCTTTCGACAACCTCCTGCGGGGTGTACAGCGTGGGATTTCCGTCGGGCCGCGTCCGAGTCGTGCCGGGATTCCGGCGAGGTGCACGAGGGACCGTGCCGCGGCTGCTTCGCCGATCACGCTAGGCCGCGCCGCCCCGGTCGGGTTTCCGGCCAGCGCACTGAAACTTGCCCGGCAGCGCACTGCGCGTCCGGCCGTGCACCGTGAGGCAAGAGCCGGTGCGCAGGTGTGCAACGACCGTTGCCGGCACCGTCCCGGACCGGCGGATCTCCGCGTCAGGTGAGGGCCGCCTCGCCGGAAACACCGGCACGCACAGGAGACTTGAGAAACCCGCCGTACTCCTGCCGCTGCCTGACGAGGCACTCAACGCGTCAGTGCGCGACGGCACGATGGACCGCGCCGTCGTGGCACTCGACCGGCAGCAGCAACGCGGACTGACCACATGCTTGTCCCGCGAGGACATGGTGCTCGTGGCGTCGTCCGACCGGGTTCTCCCCGCACGACGCCGGACGGCGAAGTCGACCTCGCCGCGTTGACGGTGGTGGACTTCTCACCGGGCTGGGCCATCCGCTATACGGTCGACCGGACCTTCTGCGCCGTCGACGTCGAACGCACCACGACGTTCGAGGTGAACGACATCGTCGCGGCGGCCGAACCGGTGCGCCACGAGCTCGGCTTCTGAATCATGCCCCGGTCGATCGCGGCCCGGTTCCCCCATCTGCGCCGGCACCCCTTCCAACTCGGCACGCACCGAGCTGGTAGGTCATGGTGGTACGGCCCCCGGCGAGGCGCCCCCTCCCGCACTCGCCTCGCTGCTGAAACACATCACCTGATTCTCTCGGAGCCCCAGGCCGCAGGCTCCCGTGTACGTCGCCTACCGTGGCCCACCGATCCGTGTCCCCGGTCCCTCGCGCGCTCCCGCGCCATAGGGTTGTCCCTACATCGCCCCTGAGGTGTGCCCCCCCACCACGTCTCAGGCGTCCTCGACAGCCACCGGGGCCGCGGGGACCACATGATGTGTCAGGACCTGAGAACACCTCATGCGCTGGGGCTGAAGACACCTCGTGCGCCGGCCCCGTGACGAGGCGCGCACCTGGCTGGCCGCTCCCGGCACGGCTCTCCCCGCGGCCGGCACCGCGCGGGGCGGCCCTCGTCCCACCGCGCGGAACACGGACACTGGAGGCTGCCTTGACCCGGGCCACTGACACCCCGCCGACGACGACCGGCGCCGTCCGCCCCGTCCCCTCGCCGGTTCTGCGAGGTCACGGGGCGGAACGAAGGCAGGTACTCCAGGCGGTGCGCCGCCTCGTCCACCGTCACGAGGGCGGAATGCTCTGGGTCGAGGGCCCACCGGACGCCGGCAAGTCCGACCTCCTGGCCTTCGCCGTCCAGGAGACGTCCCTCGCCGGGGCTCGGGTTCTGACCGGCAGCGGGATCACCGACGGGGACACCGCGAGCGGCATGGCGCCCCTGGCCTGGCTGCTGGACGCCCTCGCACTCGCGCCCGGCAACCCGGCCGGCGAGCCCGGCACGGCGTACCCGTCGCTGCGGCGGACCGAGGACGGCCTGCGGGAACTCACTCGCGACCGGCCGCTCGCCGTCGTCCTCGACGACGCCCACCGCTGCGACGGCCCCACCCTGCGTGCGGTGCACACGCTCACCGCGCGGCTCACCGGGCTGCCGCTGCTGTGGGTGTTCGCCGCGCGGTCCCACCCCGACGTGCCGGGCGTGGAGTCGCTGCGCCGCGACCTGCTCACCGGGCACGCGACCCGCCTGGAACTCGGCGCCCTGGACCCGGAATCCGTACGGCTGCTGATCCGCGACCTGCTCGGGCCGCGGGCCGGGGAGGCGGAACCGTACCTGCACCTGCTCGGCGGCCTGCCGGGCGCCGTACGGCATCTGTGCGCGCTGCTCGCCCGGGAGACCGGCCCGGCCGACCCGACCAGGACCGGCGGGCACCCGGTGGCCGGTCCCGTCATCACCCGTCGGCTCGACCAGTTGACCCGCCAGGCGGAGGAGCTGGTGCTGACCGCCTCCGTGACGGGCGACAGCCTCGGGGTCAGGCATCTGTCCCGCATGCTCGGCCGCCGTGAGTCCGCCCTGCTCAGGCCCCTGCGAGAGGTCCTGGTGACGGGGCTGCTCCACGTCGAGCGGGAACGTCTGGCGTTCCCGCACCCCTCGGTGCGCGACGCCGTGGCCGCCACCCTGCCCCGGCCCGTGCGAGTGTCGGTGCGCCGGCGCTCCATCGACCTGCGGCTGGCGGAGGGGACGTCCCCGGCGGCCGTCGCGGCCGAGCTGGGCGAGATCGCCGAAGCCGGGGACGAGCCCGCGCTGCGCGTCCTGGAAGCCGCCGCCCAAGAGCTGGCTGCGGTGTCGCCGGCCTCGGCCGCGGCACATCTGCGCCGTGCGCTGGAACTGACCGGGCGGGCGGAACCCCGCCGGATGCGGCTGGCGGCGCGACTGGTCCCGCTGCTGTGGGAGACCGGCGAGGCCGACGAGGCCCACGCCCTGGCCCGCGAGGTCGTGCAGGCGCCGCCGGACCCGGTCACGCACGCCCGGATGTGCCTGGAACTGACCCGCACGGGCGGCCGGTTCCCGGGGGCCCGGGCCGAGGCACATCTGCGCCGGGCCCTGTCCAGCCGCGACGTCCCGCGGTCGGTGAAGGACCAGCTCGTGTCGACGACCCAGCTGTACCGTCTGCTGGCGGGTGCGGCCGAGGAAGCGGGCTGCACCGCACCGAGCCCTCGGCGAGCGCACCCCTTGAGCGAACTGACGTACTGCACGCTGCGGTCGATGAGCCTTGGCCACCGGCAGCGCTGGACCGAGGCGCTCAAGGCCGGCGCGTCCTTACCGGCGAGGGCCACCGAGCTGGACACGGCGTACGGACCCGTCGTGCCGGAAGTGATCCTGTCGATGGCCTGGAGGGCCGCCGTGCTCGGGGTGACCGGCGACAGCCGGGCTGCCGCGGACCTGGTGGACGAGGGGCTGGCCGAGGCGGAACAGCGGGGCCGGCACGCGTTCCTGCCGCTGTGGCGCACGGCGCGGGCCCGGCTGGCGCTGGACGGCGGTCGGCTCCCGGAGGCGGTACGAGAGCTGACGGCTGTCGGGACCGGACCCCGTCGGCCGGGAGTGTCCCCGGCGAGCGAGGCCGCCCTGCTGTGCACCCGGGCACGCGTCGCCTTCCACACCGGGGACGACACGGAGCTTCAGTCGTGCGCGACCCTGGCCGACGAGTACCTCGCGGGCGACGATCCGCGGCTGCGCGAGGCCGGGGCGTGGATCGTGCTTCTCACCTCTGCCTGCCGGAGTGAGGCCGTGCCCCGCCCTCAGCAGCGTCTGGCCACCGCCCACCTGTGGCGCGGCTTCCTCCACACCACCTGCGTCGACGCCGGTGACGTGGTGCTGCTGATCAGGGTCGCGCTCGGCTCGGATCGGCGCGAGGCCGCCGTCGCGGCGGTGGAGTTCTCCGAGGAACGGGCCCAGGCCAACCCCGGCCTCCCGCTCTTCGCTGCCGCCGCCGCCCACGCGCGGGGCCTGCTGGAGGGGAACGCGGACCTGCTCACGCAGGCGTCGGATCAGTACGCGGACGCCCGCCCCCTGCTGCGGGCCCGGGCCCTGGAGGACGCCGGCGAGGTCGCGGCCTCGGCCGGCCTCCCCGATGCCCTGCCCCGCTTCGAGGAGGCACGCGACCTGTACGCCGCGTGCGGGGCCGAGCGCGACGGACAACGGGTGCGCGGCAGTCTCCGCAAGCTCGGCGTCCGGGACCTCGCCCCGGCGGGCGCCGCCCCGGACGCCGGATGGCGCGGGCTGACCCGGTCGGAACTCGGCGTGGTGCGCCTGGTCGCCCTGGGTGCCACCAACCGTGAGGCGGCCCAGCGGTTGTTCCTCTCGCCGCACACCGTGGACACCCATCTGCGGCACGCCTTCGAGAAGGTGGGGGTCCGCTCCCGCGTCCAACTGGCCCGCCTGTACGCCCAGGAGGTCGACCCCACCGGGGTCTCGGCCTGAAGCCCGGCCGGCCCGCTCACCTGCGCCAGCGCCCGTGCGACCAGCGCATTTCCGCCAGATGCGCGAGACCCGCCGGGCTAGGATGCCGACATGCGCCAACCACTGCGGGCGGTCCTCGGGGAGGATCAGCCGATCGTGCGAGAAGGCATCGCGACCATATTCCGCAGGGCCGGCATCGACGTGGTCGCGGCCGTCGACAACGCGGTTGACCTCGTGCAGGCCGCCAAGACGCACCGGCCCGAGGTGGTGGTCACCGACATCCGGATGCCGCCGGGTTTCGAGGCGGACGGGCTGCGCGCCGCCCAGGAGATCCGCGCCGCGCAGCCGGAGACCGCGGTCATCGTCCTCTCCCAGTTCCTGGACGCTTCCTACGCGCTCGATCTGGTCGGAGACGATCCGAGCGGGGTGGGCTACCTCCTCAAGGAGAAGGTGGCGAGCCCGCAGGTCCTCGTCGACGCCGTCGAACGGGTCGTGGCCCGCGGGTCGGCCCTCGATCCGGACGTGATCTCGGCGCTACTGGGCCGCAAGCGTCCCACCGACCCCCTGGCCGCGCTGACGCCGAAGGAACGGGAGGTCCTGGCGCTGATGGCCGAGGGCCACTCCAACACGGGGATCGCCGAGCGGCTGTTCGTGAGCGTCGCCGCCGTGGAACGGCACGTGACCGGCATCTTCATGAAGCTGGGACTCAGCCAGTCGGCCTCCGGCCAGCACCGGCGGGTCATGGCCGTACTGCGCTACCTCGGACAATAGCGGCAGGCCAGGCCCGCCCCGCGGTCCGCGGTCCGCGGTCCGCGGTCAGGCACCGGCGGGGGCGAAAAGGCCCTTCAGGTCGGCGTCGAACAACCGGTCCTTGGCGACGAAGGACTCGATTCCCGCCCTCTCCAGCTCCTCCGCGGACCAGAACGACTGGTCGGTGGAGGTCAGCACGACCCGCGGCGGGTGTTCCTCCCCGCTCAGCAGACGGGCCACGGCCAGACCGTCCAGGCCGGGCAGGTGCAGGTCCAGCAGCATTCCGTCGGGGCGGTGCGCACGCACCGCGGCCAGCGCCGACGTGCCGTCCCCGCACTCCGCGACCACACGCAGGCCCCGCGCTGTCAGCAGCGTCGTGGCGATGCGGCGGAATCCGGGGTCGTCGTCGACGACCACGATGTCGATGCACATGGTCCCAGCATGCCCAACGGCCTGATCGACGGACCATAGGGGGAGCCCTACGTTCCGCACCTCGCTCCGGGCCGGGAATCCCCGCACCGACGGCGCCCCCCGCCGCCTTCTCTTCGTGTTCATACACTGCACCGTCAGAATGTGTCGGTCCTGACGGTCCTCTTCATCGCAAGGCGGAGCATGAGCGCACGACGGCAGTACAGAGGCCGGCGGCTGGGGCTGACGAGCCTCACGGTCGCGGCGAGCGGCCTGCTCGCCTTGCTGATAGGTGTCGCGTTCGCCGTCCTGCTGTGGGCGATCGCCGACGCGAACAGCGCCACGTCGGCGAGACGCGCCTCCCGGTCGGCGCTCGTCGAAGCAGGCACCATGGAGCAGTTGCTCGTCGACTTAGAAACAGGCCAGCGCGGCTTCGTGATCACCAGACAGCAGACGTTCCTCCAGCCGTGGGAGGCGGCCTGCAAGGAGTTCCCGGCGGAGGCCCGGCGGTTCACCGAGTCGGCCACCACGTCAGGACAGCGACGCGCGGCCGACCAGATCACGCGGGGCATCGGCTCCTTCATCGAGGACTACTCGGTTCCCTTGATCGAGGCGGTCCGGCGGAACGACCCCGCCGCGTCCGGTCTGGCGGTGGCGACCGAAGGCAAACAGCTCGTCGACACCTTGCGGACGCAGATCGACCGGTACACGAAGAACGAACGCAAACAGCTCGCGGAACGCGAGGACGCGGCGTGGGCCAACGGACGGCGGGCGGTGCTCGCCGCGGCCGTGGGACTTACGGCGTCGACCGCGCTCGTGGCCGTGTTCACCGTGCTCCAGCACCGGGCGGTGGTCCGGCCGGTGCGCGGAGCGGCAGCCGCGGCGGAGCGGTTCGCGGGAGGTGACCTGAGCGTGCGGATCTCCCCCAGCAAGGTGGCGGAGATCGGGGCGCTGGGCACCTCCTTCAACACGATGGCGGCCTCCCTGCAGGACAGCCGCAGACGCATCATGGAGAGCGTGCAGGCGGTGCACCAGCGCACGGCCCGGGACCTGCACGACGGGGCGCAGCAGCGGCTGGTCAGCCTCATGATCGGGCTCAGGCTCGCACGGGAACTGCTTCCGGAGACCGAAGCGGACGCGATCGACCTATTGGACCAGTCGATCGACAACGCGCAGACCGCCATCAACGAGCTGAGGGAACTCGCCTCGGGGATCTACCCGCTCGTGCTGACGGTGAAGGGGCTGGTGCCGGCTGTGAAGGACCTTGCGTCCCGCTGTCCCGTACCCGCCGTCGTCGAGAGCGAGGGGGAGCGGAGGATCTCCTCGGCCGTCGAGGCGAACGCGTACTTCGTGGTGGCCGAGGCGGTGACGAACGCGGTCAAGCACGCAGAGGCGTCCCGGATTGACATCTGCCTGGAGTTCGCGGACATGCTGCGGATCAGGGTCGCGGACGACGGTGTCGGAGGCGTGGACGAGACTCCCGCCGGCAGCGGGATGACCGGGCTGGCCGACCGTGTGGCCGCCTTCGACGGCACGCTGGCCATCGAGTCCCCGCCGGGCGGTGGCACCGCCGTCCTGGTGCAGATCCCGGTACCCGCCCCGGCCGACGGGCACTGACGGGCACCGGCCGTCCGCCCCGGCACTCCTCCCTACGCGGTGCCGGCTTCTTGACGTACGTCGTCACGCCCTGCCTCCAGCCGCACGCTGCGCCACTCGCGGGGGGAGAGGCCGTAGGCGCCGCGGAACACCCGGCTGAAGTGGGTGGGGTTGACGAAGCCCCAACGCTGGGCGATGGCCGACACCGTGGGCGCGGTGCGGCCGCGGCGGGCCAGTTCCTGGGCGCACCTCTCCAGCCGGCGCCGCTGGATCAGCCGGCTGACCGTGATGCCCTCGTCCTCGAAGAGGCGGTGGAGATAGCGCACCGAGATGTGGTGTGCCCTCGCCACGGACTCCGGTGACAGCGCCGGATCGCCGAGATGCCGGTCGATGTGTTCGCGGACGCGGTGCACGAGGTGGTTCCCGGAGTGTCCGGCACCGGCCGCCGTCTCCTCGCCGCGCTCGGCCACCAGGGTCGAGAAGAGATCGATGAGGCTGTTGGCCAGCCCGCCCGCGGCGGAGGGGGAGTACGCGTGGGCGGAGGCGACCATCGTGACGAGAAAGGGCCTCAGGACCGCGGCGCACCCCCGGTCCGTGCTCATGACGTGGCCGGCCACCCTGGCGAGATCCTCGTCCGACAGGGCCAGCAGGCGGCGCGGGATGTGGACCACGCGGAGGGAGAAGCGCTCGGGGTGGTCCAGGAAGTACGGGCGTGCGGTGTCGTAGACGAACAGGTCGCCCTCGTTCGCCGTGGCCTCGTGGCCGTCCTGCACCAGTACCGTCCTGCCCTCCATCTGGACGCCCACGGCGACGAACGGCTCCGGAGAACGCGCGATGTGGGCCGCCGTCCGCCTGACCCGCTGTGCGTCGGCGTCGACGGCGCAGACCCGCAGGGCACCGAGCCCGTCGGTGGCGATCCGTTCGTCGAACGGGCCCTCGTCGCGCGGAACGACCGTCGTCGGCACCAGTGCCCGATGCACGGCGTAGCGCACGTACGAGCGCTGGTGCGAGTCGGGAACCAGGGAAGTCATCTGCACCGGACTCATCCGGCTCTCCTCTCCAACCATGTGGCAGCGGCGGAGACTGTGAGTCGCAGGCAGCGCGCACGGCCCGGGCTCGCGCCCGTCGGCTCGGCAGACACCGGTCGGTGCCTGGGCAACTGCGGCTGTCTCGTCGCGAACACCCCCGCGACGAGAGCCGGGCAGCGACTCTGCGGCCCGGATCCCCGCCTTGATCAGCCAAGCAGCCCGTCATGCGGGGCTCCAGGCACTAAGCAGGCAGAAAGGCGGCAGTACCGGGCGGGTGAGGAACCGAGGGCGGGGAGCAGCGTCACGCGCTCGCCGAAAGGTACCGACCACCCGGAGGACCGCCGCAAGACTCACCCCGGTACCGTCATCCGCTTGTGATGTCGCGGCCCGCTGCGCGCGGGACGGACCAGCGGGCGTTCACCTCAGGCTCGGCCGCATCGGAGACCATAGGACGGCGACGGGGTCGGTACGGCGTCCTCCGTCTCCGGCGGGCAGTGGTGAGGTGAAACATGACGGTCACGGATTCAATGGCCACGGGGGACGAGCCGGCCTTCGGCTCCCTCCTCAGGGAGCTGCGCCTGGCGGCCTCACTGACCATCGAGGGGCTGGCCGAGGCCTCCGGCGTGAGCGTGCGCGGCATCGGGGACCTCGAACGGGGGCGGCGCGCGGCACCGCAGCGACGTACGGTGACCGCTCTCGCCGAGGGGCTGAAGCTGCCCGCGTCCCAACGGCAGCGCCTGCTGAGCGCGGCCCGGGCCGGCCGCAGCGACGGGTACACCCCCGTCGGCGTGCAGGCCGTGCCGCGCGGGACCCCCGATTTCGTCGGCCGGGAACGGGAACTGTCCTGGTTCACCGGGCTCGCGGGCAAGGTCTCCGGCCGGCAGGCACCGGACGGCGGGGGAGCGACACCGGGCGCGGCCACCGCTCCGGTGATCGTGGCGGTGTCCGGGCCGCCGGGTGCGGGCAAGACGACGCTGGCCCTCCAGGCCGCCCGCCGGCTCGCCGGGCACTTCCCGGACGGCCAGATCGTGGTCGACATGCGAGGGCTGGACACGAAATCACCGGCACCCGCGGAACTCATGCTCGGCGTCCTGCGCGCACTGCGGGTGGCAGACCGTGAACTGATGAACGCCGGCCCCGAGGGCCATGTCCGCCTGTACCGGCAGTCGCTCGCGGAGCGGCGCTTCGTGCTCGTGCTCGACAACGCCCGTGATGAGGCACAGGTGCGCCCGCTGTTGCCCGGGGCCGGCAGCGGGCTCGTGATGGTGACGAGCCGGCGCATGCTCACCGGTCTGGAGGACGTGCACCGTCTGCCCCTGGACGGACTCGACGCACGCGAGGCCACGACGCTGCTGACGGCACTGGCCGGCGCAGAACGGGCGGACACCGACCCGGGGCAGTTCGAGAGGATCGCCCGGTACTGCGGGCACCTGCCGCTCGCCCTGCGCCTGGCGGGCCACTGGCTCGCCGCGCACAAGACGTGGCCCGTGGCCCGGCTCGCCGACCGGCTCGCCCCCGACACGGGGCGGCTGGACGCCCTGGTCGCCGGGGACGTCCGGGTGTCCGCGGCGTTCGACCTGTCCTACCGTCGGCTCAGCACCGCAGCCGCCGGCATGTTCAGGCGGCTCGCCCTGGTGCCGGGCCCCGACGTCGCCGCTGCGGGGGCCGCCCAGTTGTCCGGGCAGCATCTCTTCGACGCCGAAGACACCTTGGAGGAACTGGTCGAGGCGGGCCTGCTGGGCGTCGAACGGGACCGCTACCGGATGCACGACCTGCTGCGGATCTACGCCCTGAACAGGCTGGACGCCGAGGAGGCCCCGGCGGACGTCACCGGCGCCAGAGCCGCGTTGCACGACTGGTTGCTCGGGACCGCGATCGTGGCCGGCCGGTGGTTCGAGCCCGGCTACGGTGAGCCGCCCGCCGACTGGAACGGATACGTCGACCTGTCCACCGCGGACAAGGGACGCCTGTGGCTGCAGGAGGAGGGGGCGAACTGGCTGGCCGCGCTGCGCGCCGCCGCGGGGGCCGGCGAGCACGCCCGGGTGGTGGAGGTGGCCGAGTCCCTGCACTGGTTCTCGGACCAGTGGATCTACTGGGGGCACTGGCCCGAGGTCTTCGCCACCGCCGCCGACAGCGCGAAAGCGTGCGGCGACCCGGTACTGGAGGCGACCCACCTCAACTACCTGGCGTGGGCGCGGCTGGTGTGCGAGGGGCGGTACCGCGACAGCCTCCCCCACTCGGTCGGCGCCCTCGCCCTGGCCGAGGCCGCCGCCGACACGAGCCAGCAGGCGTGGGCCCACTTCTACCAGGCATGGGCGTACCGCAAACTCGCCGAGTACGGGACGGCGGCCGGTCACATGAGCCGGGCGGGCCACCTCTTCGAGTCCGTGGACGACCTCCAGGGGAGCCTGAATGCCCGGCACGGCCTCGCCCTGATCCTGTCGGACTTCGGCCGCAGCGAGGAAGCCCTCGACGCCTTCCGCCGCGCGCTGGAATTCCTGGACGAGGCGGGTGACGGCATCGAGCCGCACGCCGCGGACTTCGCCCGGACGGGTCTCTACGCGGGCATGGCGTACAGCTCCGAACAGCTCGGGATGATGGAGGAGGCCGTCGCCCATCTGCGCCAGGCCATCGACCTCAGCGCCCGAAGCGGCAACACCGGGCTGGAGAGCCGTGACCTCGACAAGCTGGGCCGGATCCTGCTCGGTATGGGGCGCACGGCGGAGGCGCGGGAGGTCTTCGCCCGTATCGTTTCCCTGGGCCCCTACGCGGAACCGCGGATCGCCCGGGAAGCCGCCGCGCGGCTCGGGTCCCGCGATGCCCGTGCGATACGGACGGACAGCGCGGACCGCGAGAAGGGACAGGAGGCCCCCGCGGCCGGTGCGGACCGGCCGTGACGCTCCGCTCGGACCTCAGGACTGGTAGTGCTCGACCAGAGAAGCCGGTCGGACCCGGGCGTCGTCCGGGTCCACGCCGGCCGCGACGCGCGCACGCCGCTGCCGTAGGAGGTCCCAGCACTGGTCGAGTTCCGTCTCCAGCCGCGCCAGACGGGCGTGTTCGGCCTCCTGGCCGACGCGGCCCGCGGCCAGCTCCTCGCGCAGCTCCCTCTCCTCCCCGACCAACTCCGTGATACGGCCCAGGATCTCCGCATCCGCCTCCGCCCGACGGTCTGGGTCCGGCATCGGTGCTCCTTCTTCGGTGGGTGACATCACGGGCGACACGAGTCTGACGCGGGCTCGGGTGTGCGCGCGGCCGGGCCGGCCGGATGTGCGCACAGAGGCACGAGCAGTGCGCTGACGGACAGCAGGAGAGGGACATGGCCGTGCAAAACCGGCAGAGGCTACAGTTGCCGATGAGGCAGCTGGTCGCCTCGACTGTGCACTTCGAGTCAGCGCTCCAGGTTCCACCGCGATCGTCCTTCGAAGGCCGGACCACGGCGCGACGACGAAGGGAACGGGCACGGTGAGCGGCGGGGGACAGGAGCTCGGGGCGCTGCTGCGGCAGCTCCGGCTGGATGCGTTCCTGACCATCGAAGGCCTCGCGGAGGCTTCGGGCGTGAGCGTCCGGGGCATCGGGGACCTGGAGCGGGGGCGGCGCGCGGCTCCCCAGCGGCGCACGGTGGCCGCCCTGGCCGACGGTCTCGGGCTGGACGAGAACCAGCGCGACCGGCTCCTCGAGGCCGCACGCGCGGGACGCGCCGCGCACACCGCCCCCGTCTCCGTCCGTACGTTCCCCCGCGGGACCGACGACTTCGTCGGACGCCGGCACGAGCTGGTCTCGCTGGCCGTGCTCGCGGCGGGGAAGGAGACGTCCGGGCCCGGCGGCACCGAATCCGCGAGCGATGGCTCCGGGCCCGTGGTCGTGGCCGTGTCGGGTGCGCCCGGCATGGGCAAGACCACGCTGGCCCTGCACGCGGCCCAGGAACTGGCGGACCACTTCCCCGATGGCCAGATGGTGCTGGACCTGCGCGGCATGGACGACGACCCGCCGTCCGCCGCCGAACTCATGGCAGGCGTGCTCAAGGCGTTCCACATCGCCGACCAGGAGCTTGTCAAGGTCGGCCCACAGGGGCACGCCCGGCTCTACGAGGAACTCCTCGGCGACCGACGCTGCCTGCTGGTGTTCGACAACGCACGGGACGAGGCCCAAGTGGCGCCGCTGCTGCCGCGCCGCGGCAGGACCATGGTCGTGGTGACCAGCCGGAGGGCGCTCACCGGGCTGCCGGACGTGCACCGGCTCGCACTGGGGGAACTGGCCCCCCAGGAGGCGATCGCCTTCCTCACCGGAATGATCGGGGAGGACCGTGCCTCCCGCGAGGCCGTCGCCCTCAGCGAGGTCGCCCTGCGGTGCGGCTGCCTGCCGCTGGCGCTGCGGGTGGCCGGAAGCCGGCTGGCGACCCGGACCGGCTGGACGGTGCGCCGCCTGGCTGACCGGCTCGCCGTGGACGAACGCCGCCTGGACGCCCTGACCGCCGGGGACAGGACGGTGTCGGCCGCGTTCGACCTCTCCTACCGGCAGCTCACCCCCGACGCTGCTTCCCTGTTCCGACGTCTGTCCGTGGTGCCCGGCCCGGACGCCGGAGTGGCCTGCGCCGCTCATCTGCTGGGGCAGACGCTCCAGTCCGCGGAGGACATCCTGGACGAGCTGGTCGAGGCCGGTCTTCTCGGTACCCACGGTGACCGGTTCAGGCTCCACGACCTCCTGCGCCTGTACGCGCACGGTCGCCTCGTGGCCGAGGAGGGGCGCGAGGGCGGCGAGCGAGTGCGGGCCGGCCTGTACCGCTGGCTCCTGGAGACGACCGTCGTCGCCGGCCGCTGGTTCGAGCCAGGCCACAACGCGGCGTCGGCGCCCGGGCAGTCGCTCGTGGATCTCTCCTCCGCCGAACTGGCCCGCCAGTGGCTGCGGAGCCAGGGGATCAACTGGCTGGCCGCCCTGCGTGCCGCGGCGGAGGCTGGAGACCACGCCATGGTGGCCGAGGTGGCGGAGTCCCTGCACTGGTTCTCCGACCAGTGGATCTTCTGGGGGCACTGGCCCGAGGTGTTCAGCATGGCCGCACACAGCGCCGAGGCCCTGGGAGACCCGCTGCTGGAGGCCACACACCTCAACTACTACGCCTGGACCCTCATCGTCTGCGAGAGCCGTCCCGCCGACAGCCTGCCCGTCTCCGCACAGGCGCTGGCGGCGGCGCGGCGCGCAGGCGATGCGGGGCAACAGGCGTGGGCGTACTACTACCGGGGCTGGGCCCACCGGAGCCTGGACCGGTTCGCGGAAGCGGCCGAGTACTTCGGCCGAGCCGCGTCACTGTTCGAGTCGGCGGGCGATCCGCACGGCAGCCTTCAGGCCGCGCACGGCCGGTCCCACAACCTCCTGGCGGAGGGGCGCGGCGCGGCGGCTCTCGATTCCTACCAGATGACGTTGTCGTTCCTGGAGGAGGCCGGCGACGACGTCGAGCGGCATATCGCCGAATCGGTCCGCATAGGCATCGCCTCCGGAATGGGCAGGAGCTTAGCCCTGCTGGGCAGATGGGACGAGGCGGTCGCGCACATGCGGACCGCGGTGCGCCTCTGCGACGGGCTCGCGAACCTCCCGATGAAGAGCAGGCACCTCTACTACCTGGGCGAAGTGCTCCTCACCGCCGGCCGGAAGGACGAGGCCCGCAAGGCGTTCCGTGCCTGTGCCGCGCTCAGCCCCGACGCAGACCCGCAGCGCCTCATCGACGCGCGGGCGCAACTCGTCCGCATGGATGCCGGAGAGTGACGGGCGAGCCGGCCTTTGCTGCGAGTGCAGGGATGTGTGCTGACACCGCACGGTAGGGCATTCGGCGGCGTCCAGCTTGTACGGGCGGACCTCTACTGGGTGCCTGACACCCTGAACAGGAAAGGTCCACACATGTCTACGCTGACGGTCTGGAAATTCGACGCGCCCGAGAGTGCCCAGCAGGTGGAGCAGACGCTGCTCCGCCTGCAGAAGCAGGAGCTGATCACGGTGGTCGACGCCGCCACCGTCAGTTGGCCCGCGGAGGCGAAGAAGCCCAGGACGAAGCAGCTCACCGACCTGGTGGGTGCGGGCGCTCTGTCGGGCTCCTTCTGGGGGCTGCTCTTCGGCCTGCTCTTCCTCATGCCGCTGCTGGGCGCCGCCGTCGGCGCCGCCGCCGGTGCACTGGGCGGCAAGCTGACCGACGTCGGCATCGACGACGACTTCATCGAGTCGGTGAAGTCACAGGTGACCCGGGGAACTTCCGCGCTCTTCCTGCTGACCCAGGACGAGGTGCTGGAACGTGTGAAGGAGGCATTCCCCACGGAACACGCGGAGTTGATCCGCTCGAACCTCGACCGGGAGCAGGAAAGCCGTCTGCGTGAGGTGTTCGAGGGCTGACAGGCGCCGCTCGGCCCGGACAGCGCTGACGGATAACGCCCTGGGCGCGCAGAGACAGGTCGTCCGCCCGTACGGCCGTAGGTTTTCTTCCCTACCCGCGGTTCTTGGTCCTCGGGCCCCCTCCCGGCGTCGGCCGCCGGTCCGCGGGCAGAGGCATTCGCCGGTCACCGCCCTTCACGAGCAAGAGAAACGAGCCCCATCATGTCCCGTCACGAGAAGCCGACCGTCGTTTTGGTGCACGGCGCGTTCGCCGACGCGTCCAGCTACGCGAGTGTCATCCCCGAGTTGCTCAAGCGCGGCCTGAAGGTCGTCGCGCCGGCCGTTCCCAACCGGAGTCTGATCGGGGACGCGGCGTACATCGCCTCGGTCGTCCGTCAAATCGACGGTCCGGTTGTGCTGGTCGGCCACTCCTACGGTGGCGCCGTGATCACCGTGGCCGGTGTGGAGGAGAACGTCACGGCGCTGGTCTACCTGTCCGGTTACGCGCTGGAGGTGGGGGAGAGCCTGGGCGAGCTCCAGGGCCGGTTCCCCGACTCGGATCTGGCGGCGGCGCTGGTCTACACACCGTTCCCCGTCGAGGGTTCGGACACGCCGGGTACCGACGTCTCCGTCGAGGTCGACAAGTTCCCGGCGATCTTCGCCGCAGACGTCGACCAGGATCTCGCCCAGGTGCTGGCCGTCTCACAGCGTCCGCTGGCGGCACAGGCGTTCGCCGACGCGGCTCCGGCCGCGGCGTGGAAGACCAAGCCGTCGTGGGGTCTGGTGTCGACCTCGGACCACACGATCAACCCCGACGTCGAGCGCTTCGGCTACGAGCGGGCCGGCATGAAGACGATCGAGGTCGACTCCTCCCACCTCGTGATGCTCGCCCACCCCAAGCACGTCGTGGCCCTCATCGAGGAAGCCGTCGAGGCCACCTCCAAGTAGCCCGACCCCACCGGCCCCCGGCCGGGACACACCCCGCGGAGCGCTGCCCGCAACTGCGCCCGCGGGGTGCGCGTGTCCGTGCCGCCGTGGGCCACCCCAAGGAGAAAGCCAAGAATGAACACATCGATGTCCCGCCGCACCGCGACCGTGTCCCTGCTGGCCGGTGCCGCCGCACTCGGTGCGGCCGGTGCCGCCCACTCGGTTACCGCGCCGGCCTCAGCGGACGCCGACACCTCCGGCGGCCACCGGACCCTGCCCACCATCGTGCTGATCCACGGCGCCTTCACCGACGCCTCCAGCTGGAGCGGCGTCGTCACAAGACTGCAGAAGCAGGGGCACCGTGTCGTGGCCCCGCCCGTCCCACTGCGCGGACTGGCCAGTGACGCCGCCTACGTGCGCAGCGTCCTCGACAGCATCGAGGGGCCGGTCGTGCTGGTCGGCCACTCCTACGGAGGGTCCGTCATCAGCCGGGCCGCCGTCGGCGCAGCCTCGGTCAAGGCGCTGGTCTACGTCGCCGCCTTCGTCCCGGACGTGGGCGAGAGCGCCGCGTCACTCGCCGCCAAGTACCCGGGCAGCTCGCTGGGCGACACCACAGTCACCCAGAAGTACCCGCTGCCCGGCGGTGGACAGGGCGACGAACTCGTCATCCGCCAGGACCTGTTCCCCCAGCAGTTCGCGGCCGGTGTCCCCCGCGTCACCGCGGAGACCATGGCCGTCGGACAGCGCCCGATCACCGTGGCGGCGCTGGAGGAACGCGCCACCGCGGCGGCCTGGAAGAAGCTTCCCGCCTGGTACCTCATCGCCACCGAGGACCGGAACATACCGCCGGCGGCGCAGCGGTGGATGGCCGCGCGCGCCAAGGCCCGCACGGTCGCCGCCCGCGTGCCGCACGCCGCAGCGGTGAGCGACCCGCGCGCGGTGACCGAACTGATCCTCGGCGCCGCGCGTTCCGTCCGCTCCGGTCGCTGACCGCCCGCCGCGGCAGGCGGACAGCCGAGGCCGACGCGGCCCAGGGGGCGGGCCGGCCGTTCCTGGCCCCGGCCGGTGCTGGCCGCGGCGGTCCGGCATCGCCGCCCTCCGCCGGACCCTACGGGCGGAAGGTGGCGCGCCCCCGGGGCCCCGAGAGCCCGGCCCCGGCCATGGCACCAGTGCATGACACGTGAAGAAGGGAGCACCGCATGCCGCTGCTCGATCCACAGCCGGGAACGATGCGTCCGCACACGACGAGCGGGCCGTCCGTCGACCGGGTCGCCGACAGCCGGGCGTCCGGCACACCGGAGGACCTGCGGGACGCCCTCGTCGCGGAACTGGGTCCCCACAAGGTCCTGCACACGATCTCGGATCTGGTGCGCTACGCGTCGGACGCCAGCCCGTACCGCCTGGTGCCCCGCGTGGTCGTCATCGCCGAGACCGTCGAGGACGTAGCCGCCGTGCTGCGCCACGCCCGTGACAACGGCCGGCACGTGGTCTTCCGCGCCGCCGGCACCTCGTTGAACGGACAGGCCCAGGGCGACGACATCCTGGTGGACGTACGCCGCCACTGGACCGGGCTGCACATGCTCGACGACGGCGTCAGGGCACGCATCGGACCGGGCACCACCGTGGGACGGGCCAACATCGCCCTGTCCCGGCACGGCCGGCTGATGGGCCCCGACCCCGCCAGCTCCAGCGCCTGCACCGTCGGAGGCGTCGTCGCCAACAACGCCTCCGGCATGACCGCTGGCACCACCCGTAACTCTTACCGGCTGCTGTCCTCCTTGACCGCCGTACTGCCCTCCGGCACGGTCGTCGACACTGGCGCCCCGGACGCCGAGCAACGGCTGCGGGCGGCGGAGCCGGACCTGTGCGAGACCCTGCTCGCGCTCAAGGCCGAGATCGAGGCGGACAGCGCGCTCGTGGCGCGGATCCGCGCCAAGTACGAACTGAAGAACACCAGCGGATACTGACTGGACGCGTTCCTCGACGGATCGAGTGCCGTGAAGATCCTGAGGGGCCTCATGGTCGGTTCCCAGGGCACCCTGGGATTCATCGCCGAAACGGTCTTCGACACCGTCCCCCTGGACCGCATGACCTGCACGGCACTGCTGTTCTTCCCCGACCTGCCCGCCGCTGCTGCCGCCGTGCCGTTCTTCAACCAGGCGGGCGCACGCGCCGTCGAGCTGATGGACGGCAACACGCTGCGCGCCTGCGCCGCCGTCGACGGCGTGCCCGACGACTGGCAGGACATCCCGCAGGAGAACGCCGCGCTGCTGGTCGAGTTCCGCGCCGCCACGCAGGAGGACCACCTCGCCCACCGGCAGGCCGCCGCGAACGTCCTCAAGGGGCTGCGCCTGGTTACCCCGGTGGCGTCGGTGACGAACACCTTCGTCACCGATCCAGGTGTGGCGCACACCTACTGGCATGCCCGCGAAGCGTTCATGACGGCCGTGGGCAAGGCCCGCCCCTCGGGAACGACACTGATCACCGAGGACTTCGCCGTCCCGCCCTCGCGCCTGGCGGAGGCCGGCGAGGCGCTGCTGGAGATGCAGCGGCGCCACGGCTACGACGCCGCGGTGGCCGGGCACGCGGCCCACGGCAACCTGCATTTCCTGCTCGCCTTTGACGCCTCCCGTCCCGAGGACGTCGAGCGGTACGCGGCGTTCATGGACGAGTTCTGCGCCATGGTGGTTGACCGGTTCGACGGCTCCCTCAAGGCGGAGCACGCCACCGGCCGCAACATGACCCCGTTCCTGGAGGCCGAGTGGGGCCCTGCCGCCACGGAGCTGATGTGGCGCGTCAAGCAGGCGTTCGACCCACACGGGGTGATCGCCCCGGGAGTGGTGCTGAACCGTGACGCGACGGCCCACCTGAAGCACCTGAAGACGATCCCGGTCATCGAGGCCGTCGCTGACCCCTGCATCGAGTGCGGCTTCTGCGAACCGGTCTGCCCCAGCAGGGACCTCACGACGACGCCCCGGCAGCGGATCGTGCTCCGCCGCGAGATGCTGCGCCAGCCCGCCGGCTCGCCCGTCACGGACAGCCTGCTGGCCTCGTACGGCTATGACGCCGTGGACACCTGCGCGGGCGACTCGACCTGCAAGATCGCCTGCCCGGTCGGCATCGACACCGGCGCCATGATGAAGGGGTTCCGTCACCAGCGGCACGGCGAGCGTGCCGAGCGGAACGCGGAGCGCGTCGCCGAGCACTTCGCGGCCGTGGAGAAGACCGTACGCGTTGCCCTCGGCGTCGCCGAGCATGTCGACGACCGCCTGCTCAACCGCGCCACCACCCTCGCCCGCAAGGCGGTCGCCCCCGACCTGGTGCCCGAGTGGATCAGCGCGATCCCCGGTCCCGCCTCCGCAAGGCTGCCCCGAACCCGGCGCGAGGGGGCAGCCGCCGTCTACTTCGTCGCCTGCGTCTACCGGATCTTCGCCGGCCCCCGGGGAGGGGAGGACCTGTCCCTGCCGGAGGCCGTAGTGACGCTCTCGGAGCGCGCGGGGCGCCCCGTCTGGGTGCCCTCGGACATCGCCGGCTCCTGCTGCGCCACGATCTGGCACTCCAAGGGGTATGACGACGGCAACACCTACATGGCCAATCAGACCGTCGAACGGGCCTGGAAGTGGACGGACGGCGGGCGGCTGCCGCTCGTGGTCGACGCCTCCTCGTGCACCCTCGGCATCGGACACGAGATCACCCCGTACCTGACGCCGGAGAACAAGCGCCGGCACGAGCGGCTCGACGTGGTCGACTCCCTGGTGTGGGCCGCCCGGGAACTCCTGCCGCACCTCACCGCCGTCGCTGACCTCCGGCCCGGTCCAGACGTTCTCCCAGGTGGCGCCGTCGTCCGTGCTGGCGTCCACGGTCATGTGCTGCTGGTTGGGGTTGTGCAGGTACGCGGTCTTGAAAGTGAGTTGCGCCGACTGCGAAGCGGACAGGTCGTACTCAGGGCTGACAAGCCGGCTGTCCTGATACGGGCCGATCTCGGCCCGTTGTCGCTCTCGACGACGGCGAAGGAGCCATCGCCGCCGTGGAATTGCCGCGTACCGAGTCGGCGCGGCGGCATCAACGGATCCGCCTTGGCCCTGCCCATCCGCCCGCCCCAGAACAAGGGCCACATCCCGGCGCACACGGGAAGGCAGAGTGCACCCATCCGGTCGTCCTCTGGTTCCCGCTCTTACTCGTTCGAGTTCGGTGCTTCCAGCGGCAGCCAGCCTCGTTCGGCTGCGCGGAGGGCGATCTGGAAGCGTGTTCTGGCGCCCAGTGCGCTGCCGGCCTCGCTCACGTGCTTCTGCACGGTGCGGCGGCTGATGTTGAGGACCCGGGCGATCGCGTCGTCCTTCATCCCGGTCGCCATGAGGTCGAGGATCGCCTGGGTTCGTTCGTCTATCCGTGTCGTCTGCCGGGTCCGGCGGGGGGCGGGCCAGTCCTGCCGGCTTTCCAGCGACACCGGCACCGCCTGTTTCCAGATGGCCTCGAACAGCGCGGCGAGCGCGGCGACGAGGGCAGGTGAGTGGACCACGAGTGATCCTGCCGAGGGACGGTCGTCATGCAGGGGCAGGAGGGCGGCGGTGCGGTCGAACAGGACCAGTTTGACGGGAAGTCGGGAACTGAGACGGAACTCTCCGCCGCTGGCGCTGCCCCGCAGTGCCGTCTCCAGTGACACCGTGTCCGTGAAGCCCTCGGTGTCGTAGACCGACCGCAGCCGTAGTCCCGCGCGGAACTCCGGCGGTGCGGAATCCCCTTGACCGGAGTCATCCCCGTCACCGGAGGCATCCGCGGGCCCGGTCACATAGGGCGGCTTGGCCAGGTGCAGCACTTCATGGGTGCTGCCCTTGAGGAGATGCGCATAGCGTGCGGTGACCTCCTCGTTGTCTTCCAGGACCTCCACCAGGTGCGGAGCCTGCGGGCGGGCCGCCAAGTCGTAGATCTCGTGAAGTTGCTCCATGTACAGCTCGGCCTGGGCCAGTTCGGCGCGCCTGCGGGCCAGCAGGGAGGCCAGGGACGAGCGCGGTGGGCCGGCCTTCCACCGCGGGGGCCGGCCGGCGATGGGGATGACCAGGAGTACGTCCTCCAGAGACCGCAGTGCCGTCTCGACCTCTTCGCGCGACGCGCCGACCGCGGCCGCCACGGTGAGGGAAGAGGCGGAGGCGTGACCCACCAGGTACTCCAGGACTCGGCCACTGAGCTCGTCCAGCCCGATGCCGGCCCAAGGGCCGTCCGACATCACATCCATGCAGCCTGACGCTCCCGCTGTAGTGCGCATCGGTGTTGAACGTGTCGCTGCCGCACCTCGGCGCCACCGCTCGCGGGACGCAAGCGCATGTGGGCAATTGCGCGAAGCCGCGACAGCCGGATCTTGTCGCGCATGACGCGACACCGTCAAGGTGGGCACGCTCCCACCAGTCCCGAAGGCGCGACTGGCCTGCGCATCAACTGCCAGTACACCCATTCAAGTCGAGGGAATCCTTTGACACGCCACCCCTCCGGAAGACGGCGCCGCCTGCTTGTGGTCGCGGCCGCCCTCCTGGTCACCACGGCGACCCCGCACGTGACCTCCTCCGCAGACACCTCGCCGGCCGACAGCTCGGCCGGCGCCGCCGCCGCTGACAACGTTGCCGCATCCGTAGTCACCCTGGTGACCGGCGACAAGGTCACCGTCGCCCCCGGTGCCGGCGACAGCCCCGGCACGCTCACCGTTCAGGGTCCCGACGGCGAGCCCACCGCCGCCCGCGTGCTGACCGTGGGCGGCGACACCTACGTCTATCCCGACTCCGCCCGCCCCTACCTGGCATCCGGCGCCCTGGACGACCAACTCTTCAACGTCTCCCGCCTCGTGGCCGACGGCTACGACGACGCGGCGCTCGAGCACCTGCCCCTCATCGTCACCTACGGCGGCAAGGAGGCGTCCGCCTCCGCTCTGCGCCGACGCGCCGACGCCATGCCGGGCGAGGTCACGGACGTACACCCCCTCACCAGCGTCAACGGGGTGGCCCTCGCAGCGGACCGCGAGGACACCGACGCCCTGTGGAGCGCGCTCACCGGCACCCAGGCCGCCCCCGCGAAGATGCCGGACACCGACGGGGCCTTCCGCGGCGGCGTCGCCAAGGTCTGGCTCGATGGCAAGGCCGAGGCCACCCTCAGCGACTCGGTCGCCCAGATCGGCGCCCCCGAGGTCTGGGCGGGTGGCAACACCGGGGACGGCGTCGACGTGGCCGTCCTCGACACCGGCTACGACCCGGGCCACCCCGACCTGAAGGACACGGTCGAGGACAGCGCCAGCTTCGTCCCCGGCCAGGACGTCACCGACCGCCAGGGCCACGGCACGCACGTCGCCTCCACCATCGCCGGCAGCGGCGCCGCCTCCGACGGCAAGGAGAAGGGTGTCGCACCCGGCGTCGACCTGCATGTCGGCAAGGTCCTGGCCAACGAGGGCTACGGCTACGACTCCTGGATCCTGGCGGGCATGGAGTGGGCCGCCCGCGACGTCCACGCCCGGGTCATCAGCATGAGCCTGGGCAGCAGCGAGAACGCCGACGGCGACACCGTGCTCGCCCGGGCCGTGAACGAGCTGAGCGCCGAGACCGGCGCCCTGTTCACCATCGCCGCCGGCAACGACGGTCCCGGTGCCCAGACGGTCCGGTCACCCGGCACCGCCGACGCGGCCCTGACCGTCGGCGCGGTCGACGCCTCCGACGCCCTCGCCGACTTCTCCAGCCGTGGCCCCCGCTACGGCGACGACGCCCTCAAGCCCGAGATCACCGCGCCCGGCGTCGGCATCCTGGCCGCCCGCTCGCAGTACACGGCCACCGGCTCCGGCTACTACATGACCGCCAGCGGCACCTCCATGGCGACCCCGCACGTGGCCGGCGTGGCCGCGCTGGTCGCCGCCGCGCACCCCGACTGGACCGGCAGCCGCATCAAGGACGCCCTGGTCAGCACGGTCAAGCCCACGCCCGACATCAGTGCGGACGACGGCGGCAACGGCCGGGCGGACGCCGCCGCGGCGGCCACGGCGACGCTCACCGCCACCGGTAAGATCGACGCCGGCATCCACTCGCCCGGCACGGACAACGGCACGGTGCAGTCCACGGCGACCTGGACCAACACCGGCGACAAGGCCGTCACCGTGGACCTCGCCGTGGACGCCCCCGGCGTTCCCGACGGCGTCTTCACCGTCACCCCCAGCCGCGTCGAGGTGCCCGCGCACGGCACCGCGACCGCCACGGTCACCACCGACCTGGACAAGGCGGGCGACCTCCAGCGCCGGACCGGACAGCTGACGGCGTCCGCCGGGGGCACCGCGCTGACCCGCACACTGCTCGGCGTCAGCACCCGCCAACAGCTGTTCCACGTCCGCACCAAGATCACCGGCCGCTCCGGCGAGGCCACGGACGGCGTCCTCACCTTCTACCGCAAGGGCGACGAGTACGCGGGCACCTACCTCTACGGCAACGGCCAGTCGGACGAACTGCTGCCGCCCGGCCTCTACACCGTCTACGCCGACTTCCGGGTGGAGGGCACGCACGGCACCGCCTCGGCCGGATACGCCCGCATGGTCATCCCCGAGGTGAAGGTGACCGGCACCACCGACCTCGTACTGGACGGCTCCAAGCTCAAGGAGGTCAAGACCGTCACGCCGAAGAAGACCGAGAACTTCTCCCGGCGCCTGGACTACTACCGCAAGTTCAAGGACGGCTCCTCGGTCGCCGACATGTCGCTGATCGGCGACGGCTACGACAGCGTCTGGACGGCGCCCACGGCCGCGCCCAGGGACGGCGAGCAGTACCTCACCGCCCGCTGGCGCAACCAGGAACCGCTGCTGTCGGTGACCGCCGGCGGGCAGGAGTTCGACGACCTGTGGATCATGCCCGGCTCGGCGAAACTGCCCGAGGACGACCACATCCTCGACCTGATCCACCCGGGCGACGGTCTCCCGGAGGACTACGAAGGCGTCGATGCCGCCGGCAAGGCCGCCGTGGTGCGCTGGGACTCCGGCGACGAGGACACGGCGGACGACCAGATCAGGGCCGCGCAGGCTGCGGGCGTGAAGCTGCTGCTGTTCGTCAACGACCTCGACGGGCGACTGCGCGAGCCCATCATCAAGTCCTCCATCGAGGTGGTGGGCCTGTCCCGCACGAACGGCGACAAGCTCATGGCGAGCGTCGACGCGAGCACGACGGGCAGCGTGCGTCTGCGGGCCGTCTCCCGCCCCGACACGGACTACCTGTACGACCTGGTCCACACCTGGAAGGGCCACATCCCCGCCAACCCCGTCTACGCACCCACGACCGGGCAACTGGCCCGGGTCGAGACCACCTTCCACAACCCCACCGGCCGTGAGGTGTACGAGAACCGCTACGACATCCACCCCTGGACCACATACCAGGTCGCCACCAACCGGCTGAGCACGGCCGGCGCGCACCGCACCGACTACGTCAGCACCGACAACACGTTCTCGTGGACCGAGGAGGGCGAGCTCCAGTCCCTGTCCTACAGCGCGTCCGGAGCGGTCACCTATCCGGCGGGCCGTACCACGGACGTGGAGTGGTTCGGGCCCGTGGTGCGGCCCCGCATCAACGACAGCATCCAACTGCCCGTCCGCACCGGCGACGCCGTGGACGTCATCATCCCGTCTTGGGGCGACTCCGGCGGCGGCCACGCCAACTACGCCGCCTTCGGCAGCTCCGACACCACCCAGGAGACCTCGCTGTACCGGGGCGACACCCTCCTCGCCGAGGGCGGCACCGGGGTGAGCGCGACCGTACCGGCTGCGAAGGGCACCTACCGTCTGGTGCACACGGCGACCCGTACCGCCACGGCCGCCTTCCCCTACTCGACCGACACGCGCACCGAGTGGACATTCACCTCCGCGGCGCCCAAGAACGCCGACGACAGCGAGCAACTCCCGCTCGTCCAGGTGGACTACACCCTGCCGACGTCCGACGACGGCAGGGCAGCGGCCGACGCGACCCTGCTGGTCACTCCGCTGCACCTGCGGGGCGGCTCCGAGGCGGCGCTCAACACCCGCAAGGTGGAACTGTCCTACGACGACGGCGCCACCTGGACGACGGCACGCCTCAGCGGCAGGGGCAACGGCAAGGTGAGCCTGTCGCTGCACGCGCCCGCCTCCGCGCAGTACCTCACGCTGCGCGTCCAGGCCGGTGACAGCCGCGGCAACACCGTGACGCAGACCGTCGTACGCGCCGCGGGAATCGCCGGCTGACCTCGGCGTGAGCGAAGTCGCCCGGCGGTCCCCGCACGACCGCCGGGCGTCGGCCTCGGCCGTACCCCCCAGCGGTCGCTGGGGCCCGGTGATGAGCTCGTCAGCTCGATCGCGGGCATCGGCGAGCTGCGGCGGCGCTTCTCGCCCGAGTGACGAACCCTCGGGCGTCCCGTGAACCGGCTGCCTCGCCCATCTGGCGCGTTCACGTGATGTGCGGGTCCTCGGAGAGTCGGCAAGGTGTGCGCAAGTACCCCGGCTCGGAGGGCGGAGAACATGTCAGCGGATGCAGATTCACCGGACACGACGGGACGACCGGAGGCAGCCCTCTACGCCACGGCCGCGGTACCCGCCCACCGGAGACCGGTCTACTGGCGGGACGCCCTGGCCCGCACCTTCTCGGCGCCCGACGTCTCTCTTCCGGGCGAGGACTGCTCGGGGACCATCCGGACCTCCTGGCTCGGGCCGGTGCGGGTCGCCACGGTGGAGGGCGGCCCGGTGGCGATAGGGCGGCCCGCGCAGCCGGCCGGAACACGCCTGGGCGAGGCGCTGGTCGTCATGTCCCCGGCCGAGGGCGAAGCCTCCGTCGAGCAGGACGGCAGGGAGGCGCGCGTACGCCCCGGGGAGACCGTCTTCTGCGACATGACGCGGCCGATCCGCATCGGCTTCACCTCCGCGTTCCACGTGAAGGCCCTGGTGCTCCCGCAGCGGCTTCTGGGCCTGACGGAGCTTGGCCTGCGACGGCTGACGACCACCCCCATGAGCCCCGACACGCCGTACGGCGCCCTGCTGGGGCCGGTGCTGACCAAGCTCGCGGACACAGCGCCGACGCTGTCCCGCGGCACCGGCGAGGCGCTCGCACGCCACGTCGTCGACCTGCTCTCCGTGCTGGCCGAGGAGCGACTGAATCAGGACGGAGGCGACCCGCCGGGCGCCGCGGCACATCTGCTGCCCCGCATCCAGGCGTTTATCGAGCGGCAGCTCGGCGATCCCGACCTGGCCCCGGAGTCGATAGCCCGCGCCCACGGTATCTCCGTGCGGTACCTGCACCGGCTCTTCGAGCACGAGGACACCACTGTCCGACGGTGGATCCAGCGCCGTCGACTCCAGGAGTGCCGCCGCGAGCTGGCCCGCCGCGGGTCGGCCGGCCTGACCATCTCCGGGGTGGCCCGCCGCTGGGGATTCACCAGCGCCGCTCACTTCAGTCGCGCGTTCCGGACGATGTACGGGATGTCACCGGCGGAGTGGCGGGCCTTCAGGGTCCCGGACGCCAGCACGCCCGCGCCGGTCGGCGTGGCTGTTGGTTGCCAGGCCGCAACGGAGCTGCGGCCTCGGCGCCCGATCTCAGGGGACACGGCAGCCTGAGCCGGTCGGCCGGCAGGCGACAGGCCACTGACCGCCGACGTGCCGGCGTCATCGGAACGGGCCGCTGCGGGTGCCGGAGGCCGATGGGGACGCCGCCACCTGCCCGGAGCGGCTGACCGCCCTCTTCCACGTCCACGGAACCTGGGCCTGCGCAGCAGCCACTGCCCGAACGTCCGACGCGGGGGCCGCATCACCACGCTCCCGAGGACGGTCACACGCTGTACTTCGAATCGGTACTCATAGGGGACGCGACCTATTACACGCTGAGAGCGTGGCTGTACAGGATTCCCTGGCGTGCGCGCCCAGCAGGACGAGCGTCCCAGTGGTGTGCGGAGCACATGGCCAAATACCGGAGACTGCAGGGTTGAAATAGGCACGGTTGGCCGAGCTTCTACGACCGGGAGTCCGCGAGGAAGGACACCCGTGAACTCATGACCACCGCTGACTCGGCGGACAGGACGGCCGAGAGATCGGTGAAGAGCCGCAGGAATCCGGCGGGGCTCGATTCGTCGACCCCCTCGTCGACGGCGTCGAGCACGCACAGCGCCGTCCCGGACCGGATCAGGTAGAGGAAGAGGTCGAAGGCGCGGGAGCGGTCCGACGCCGTCATGGCCGGAGCCAGCAGACGGGCCGCGTACTCGGAGAACGGTTCGTCCTTCGGTTTGAGCCCGAGGTCGAAGTAGAAGCGGAAGCGGCGGATCTCCGGGTCGGCCGCGAGTGCGCGTAGCAGCGTGCTCTTTCCGCTTCCGGGACGACCGGTGACCAGTACGTTCGCGCTGCCGCGCGCGAGGCGCGCGAGCAGCTCCGCCGCGTCCCCGAACTCCATCACCTGGGCGTCGCCGGTGCGCGGGTCGGTGGTCAGCGTCGCGGCGGCGACAGCGGCTCGCGGCTCTGCGGGATTGGCGGCGGAGGCGAGAGGAGCGAGGTGGTTGTCGAGATTGACGATGGTGTCGACGAAACCGTCGTAGCGCACGATCCTGAAGTCCAGGCCCAACAGCTGATGGAGCGTGCCGGACGCCCCGCCGTCGCCGCCGTCGTCGTCGTCCAGGACGACGAACCGGGTGAGCTTGGGCAGCCGGGTACGCAGGAGCTCGCCACCGCTGGAGGCAAGGACGGTGCTCAGATCGTCGGCGTCCCGGGAGAGCATCAGCTCCACGTACTCCAGCCGCATTCCCGACTCGCGGCAGAACAGCTGGTACACGGTGTCCGGGCTGAGGACGAAGCGCTTGGCCTGCCGATAGCCGAGGGTGACGTACAGCCCGGCGAGGAACTCGCAGCGGCGCGCCACCTCGGGGGCCACGTCGGACTCACCGCCGAGCAGCGCCGCGCTCCCGGTGTCGGTGAACCAGACCAGCACATCGACAAGCCTGCGGACCGCCAACAGCCCGTCCTCGTCGCTGATGTCGTACCCGTCGTGTGTGGACCGGTTGCGCAGCCGCCGGATGTCGTCGAGCGCGTCCAGGACCGTACTGCTGCGGATGTATGGTCGGCAGCGCTTGACGAGGTCGTTCAGGGCCTTCGTCGAAGGGTCGCCCTCGACGCCGTGGTGGCGCCACAGTTCCTTGAGGAGCTTCTCGGTCAGTTTCCCCACCAGGGCGACCGCGTTCTCCGGATATCCGTCGTTGAGGGACCGCAGCGGCCGCTCCAGATCGAGCCCTAATCGATCGGCGATCCGCGCGTGGTCGTCGAGTTCACTCCGCAGGCGCCGCAGCCGTTCATCGACCACGGTGCTCACCGATCCTCCCCTCGTCGCTGCCCGAGGACGAACGCGAACCGGTCGGGAAACACCAGGACGGGCTCCGGATGCGCGGTACGCATCTCTTCGATGCCCTTCTCGATCTCGCTGTCGCTGAACGTGGACAGCAGCGACATGTAGCGGGCGCGCACCATGCCCAGGTACTTGTCCCGGTCGATGCGCAGCTCATGCTCGACGTGGCCGAGACCGGCCTCCAACCCGGCCGCGCGCAGGTCCCTGAGCTGTACTGAGATTTGTGGAGTCCCTGATGCCAGGGTTACGGTCCTGGCGAAGGAGAACCA